>JAUVPA010000067.1 GCA_030598905.1 Acidimicrobiia bacterium | reverse complement strand
GGAGAGGCGAACGATCACGGGCTTCGGGTTGAAGGCGGCGGCGATTGTGGCCACCGCCTCTTTCAGTTTCTCGACGAAGAACGATTGGGCGTCGTCGTACCCGGAGATGCGCTCGTCGATGGCGAGGCGAACGTGGTCGGGCAAAGTCTCGTGGTCCAGAAGCGCCCTCGGGTGAACCCCGACTGCGTTGTTGATCACGAACTCGATCCGTGCCAGGCCCACTCCGTCGTTCGGAAGTCGTGACATGGCCAGGGCACGATCTGGTGTTGAGATGTTCATCATGATCTTCGTGGGAGGAGTTGGCATCGCGTCGAGGCGCACCTCGTGTCTCTCGAAACGCAGCGCTCCGTCGTACACGTAGCCGGTATCACCCTCGGCGCATGACACCGTGATCTCCCGACCGTCGCCGAGCACCTTTGTAGCGTCACTCGTACCGACGACCGCCGGGATACCCAACTCGCGAGCGATGATTGCCGCGTGGCATGTCCGGCCGCCCCGGTTCGTGACAATGGCCGACGCCCGCTTCATGACCGGCTCCCAGTCCGGATCGGTCATGTCCGCGACCAGGACGTCGCCCGGTTCCACGCGAGACATCTCTTCCGCAGCCGCGACGATCCGGGCCGGCCCTTGCCCGATGCGGCGCCCAACACTACGGCCTTCGGTGAGCACCGGACCTCTCTCAGTGAGGACGTAGTCCTCGAGAACCCGGCCGTCTTCTCGGCTCTGCACCGTCTCGGGACGCGCCTGGAGAACGTAGATCTCGCCGTCCTCTCCGTCCTTCGCCCACTCGATGTCCATCGGGCGTCGGTAGTGGCGTTCGATGGCGACGGCGTGCCGTGCCAGGGTCTCGATGTCGTCGTCGGCTAGAGAGAAGCGGCGCTGATCGGCCTCCGATACCTCGATGCTGTCGACGCCACCGGAAGGGTCGTAGACCATCTTGCGCAACTTCGAGCCGAGAGTCCGTGAGATGACGGCAGGCCGACCTGCCTCGAGATTGGGCTTGTAGACGTAGAACTCGTCCGGATTGACGACGCCTTGAACGAGCAGTTCGCCGAGGCCGTATGCAGCCGTCACGAAGACGACGTCTTCGAAGCCGGTTTCGGTATCGACGGTGAACGCCACCCCGCTCGCCGCGAGGTCACTCCGCACCATGCGCTGCACGCCGGCTGAGATGGCGACGTCGTCGTGATCGAAGCCGTGGTACTCCCGGTACGAGATCGCCCGGTCGGTGTAGAGGGACGCGAACACGTCGCGCACGGCCGCCACGACATGGACCGGACCCCTCACGTTCAGGAAGCTCTCCTGTTGCCCGGCAAAGGACGCTTCCGGAAGATCCTCTGCCGTCGCCGACGACCGGACAGCGACTGCCCTTTCGATGTCGCCCCCGGTCAATGCGGCATAACCACGTTCAATGGCGGCGGTCAAGTCGTCGCCGAGAGGCGCATCCACGATCCAGCTACGAATGTCGGAGCCGGCCGCAGCGAGATCGACAACGTTGTTCACGTCCACGGCTCTCAGCCGCTCCGCGATACGGTCGCCGAGACCGTTTCTGGCCAGAAAGTTCCGATATGCATCTGCGGTGGTTGCAAAGCCGTCCGGCACGGTCACGCCGAGGCTGTCGAGATTCGAGAGCATTTCGCCGAGCGATGCGTTCTTGCCACCGACAATGGGAACGTCGTCCATCGTGATGGATGCAAAATGCCGGATCAGATCGGCCATTGGATTCTCCTCGCCGGAAGTCCTGTGGTGTGTTGCGTCAATCGATGACGGCGACGCCTTCGACCTCGATGAGGAGGCCTTCACGGGCAAGCGCAGCCACTCCGATGAGGGAGGATGCCGGCGGCGCATCCCACGACACTGCGGCATTGCGGCCGTCGCGCAACGCGGGGATCATCGATGGATCGAGGTTCACGACGAAGTTGGTCGTCTTGACGAGATCGTTCGGCGTTGCTCCCGCAGCTTCAAGGGCCACCTCGAGGTTCTTGTACGCCTGGGTGACCTGCGCCTGGAAGTCACCAACTCCCACCGTATCCCCATTCTCGTCGACTGCGACCTGCCCGGCACAGTACACCGTGGTTCCGGTGCCTTTCACCGTGATGACGTGCGACCAACCGTACGCCTGCATCAGGCCGTCGGGGTTGAGGACTTGTCTCTCCACTCGGTTGCTCCCTTGTCCGCGCATGAACCGCTACTGCTGAACAGGGCCGATGGTATCCATGCCCCTCGAAGCCTTCGCCTCCGATATCCATTGACCGAGACGGCATAACCAGGACACAGGCGCGGCCTCGTTGAATCGCGCCTATCGATCGCTTGACCTGTTGATAGCTTGACCTGGCGATGTCTCGGTGAACGGGATTGGTGCCTTGTCCTAACCCCGGGGGAGTGCCACGCTTTGGAACGTGACACTGCACACCATCGACAACTTCATCGGCGGACGTCTGACGCCTCCGGCCAATGGGAGCTACTTCGATGGCACCGACCCTGCCACCGGTGCGGTCTACAGCCGGGTGGCCGATTCGGCCGACCAGGACGTCGCTCAGGCGGTTGTCGCCGCTCAGAATGGGTTCGCGGCGTGGTCGAGCACCCCGGCCAGGGAACGAGCGAACATCTTGTTGCGCCTCGCCGACCTGATCGGACGGAACGCCAAGGAGCTGGCTGAGGCCGAGTCGATCGACAGTGGAAAACCTGTCGCCCTGGCAGCGTCGGTCGACATTCCTCGGGCACAGGCCAACTTCGAGTTCTTCGCGACGGCGATCCTCCATGAGTCACAGGGGGCCTGGGCCACCGACTCACGGGCGCTCAACTTCGAGCTCCGCCAGCCACTCGGCGTCGTTGCCTGCATCTCACCGTGGAACCTCCCGCTCTACCTCGTGACGTGGAAGCTCGCCCCGGCACTCGCCGCCGGTAACAGCGTCATCGCAAAACCGTCTGAGGTGACGCCCATGACCGCCCACCTTCTCGGCGAGTTGTGCAACGAAGCCGGCCTTCCCGCAGGTGCGCTGAACATCGTTCACGGATTGGGAGCGAAGGCAGGCGCCGCCATCGTCGAGCATCCGGACATCCAGGCAATCTCCTTCACGGGTGGCACAGCGACGGGGGCCGCGATTGCCCGCACCGCCGCACCAATGTTCAAGAAGCTCACGCTCGAACTCGGGGGCAAGAACCCGAACGTGATTTTTGCCGACTGTGACTACGACCGCATGCTTGACACAACCGTCAGGTCGTCATTCTCCAACCAGGGCCAGATCTGTCTGTGTGGATCCCGGATCCTCGTCGAGGAGTCTCTCTACAGCCGCTTCATCGCCGACTTCACCGAGCGGACGGCCGCGCTTGTGGTCGGCGATCCCCTCGAAGAAGGGACCGACGTCGGCGCCGTCGTCTCCGAGCAACACTTCGACAAGATCATGGGTCACATCGAGGGCGCCAGAGCGGACGGTGGCCGCATCGTCACCGGCGGGCGCCGCGCCATTGTGGGGGGTAGGTGTGAAGACGGCTGGTTCATCGAACCCACAGTGATCACCGATCTCGACGCATCTTGCGCCGCCAACCAGGAGGAGATCTTCGGGCCGGTCGTCACAGTGGGCACGTTCCAAACCGATGAGGAGGCTCTCACTCTGGCCAACGGCACCGAATACGGATTGGCATCATCGATCTGGACGTCGGACATTTCGCGAGCCCACCACATGGCAGCCGGGATCGATGCCGGCGTGGTCTGGGTGAACACATGGATGCTTCGCGATCTGCGGACGCCATTCGGGGGCGTCAAGTCGTCGGGTATCGGACGTGAAGGTGGCTTCGCCGCGTTGGAGTTCTTCACGTCGCAGAAGAGCGTCACGATCGAGCTGTAGAACAGGGAAAGGGCCGGGGATTGTCGATGAGGTGTGCGATAGTCGGGAGCGGAAACATCGGGACCGATCTGATGTTCAAACTCCTCCGGTCCGACTCCCTCCAGTTGGGAGCGGTCGTAGGGATCGATCCTGGTTCCGAAGGCCTCAGGCGCGCTTCGGACCTCGGTGTTGCCACCACGGCAGACGGCGTCGACTGGCTACTCGACCGGGCAGCCGAATTCGACCTGGTGTACGAGGCGACGTCGGCTCACGTCCATCGGGAGAACGCGCCGAGATACGAGGAGGCAGGCCTCAAAGCAGTCGACCTCACACCGGCCAAGGTGGGACCGGCCGTGGTGCCCAGCGTCAACCAGCTCCAGCACCTCGACGCACCGAATGTCAACCTCATCACCTGCGGAGGCCAGGCCACCACTCCGATCGTTGCCGCGGTCGCGGCAGTCACGCCCGTTCCCTACGCGGAGATCGTGTCGACGGTGGCCTCACGGTCCGCGGGACCGGGCACTCGCCAGAACATCGACGAGTTCACCATCACAACCGGATCCAGCCTCGTCGACGTCGGCGGCGCTGGGCGCGGGAAGGCCATCATCGTCCTGAACCCCGCGGAGCCGCCGATCCTCATGCGCAACACCGTGTTCTGTGCGCTGACAAAGGAGGCAGATCGCCAACAGATCGAAGAATCGATCGGGTCGATGGTGGAGGAAGTGTCGAGCTACGTCCCCGGCTACCGGCTCAAGAACCCTCCCATCTTCGACGAGACACCCGTCGATACGCCGCACGGCAGATACGAGGGTCGAGTGATCTCACTTCTCGAAGTGGAAGGTGCCGGCGACTTCCTGCCCGCCTACGCCGGCAACCTCGACATCATGACCGCCGCCGCCGTGCGGGTTGGCGAAGCGATCGCTTCAGTGGAGGTGCCCGCATGACCGACTATCGACTCACCGACTCGACACTGCGCGACGGTTCACACGCTATCCGCCATCAGTTCACTCCGGACCAGGTCAGCGCCATCGTGGCCGGCCTCGACGATGCGGGAGTTCCCGTCATCGAAGTGTCCCACGGTGACGGCCTCGGCGGCTCGTCGTTCAACTACGGCTTCTCCGGAACGAGCGAGTTCGAACTCCTCGAGGCCGCGGTAGAAGCGCGATCCGATGCTCTTCTCGCCGTCCTCCTGCTTCCCGGAATCGGCGTCCGTCACGATCTGCACCGAGTCAACGACCTCGGGGTCGACGTTGCTCGGATCGCCACCCACTGCACTGAGGCCGACATTTCAGAGCAGCACATCAAGCTCGCCAAGAAGCTCGGCATGGAGACCGTCGGCTTCTTGATGTTGTCCCACATGATCGAGCCCGACCAGCTTCTCGGCCAAGCGAAACTCATGGAGTCGTACGGCGCCGATTGTGTTTATGTCGTCGATTCGGCAGGAGCGATGACACTCGACGCCGTGAGGACACGCGTCGGGCTGCTCAAGGAGAACCTCAGCTGTCAGGTCGGCCTTCACGCACACAACAACCTGGCCCTCGCCGTGGCCAATTCACTTGTCGCCGTCGATGAGGGAGCCGACCAGATCGACGGCTGCGCCACGGGCCTCGGTGCCGGGGCCGGCAACTGCCCGACGGAGATCCTGGTCGCGGCGAGTGAGCGGATGGGGATCAGCACCGGGATCGATCCCTTCAAGGCGATGGATACTGCAGAAGAGGTCGTTCGTCCTCTGGCGCCACACCAAGGTGTGATCGACCGCGACGGTCTTATCCTCGGTTACGCCGGCGTCTACGGATCGTTCCTCTTACACGCCAAGAAGGCCGCGGCCGACTTCGATGTAGACACCCGAGACATCCTGATGACTCTCGGCGATCGCAAGGTGGTCGGCGGACAGGAGGACATGATCATCGACGTCGCAGCCGAGCTGCAGCGCCACGCTGCGAAAGACAGCACATGAACCGTCGGGTGGAGCTGGCGCAGAGACTCTTCGATGCCCGTAAGGACGGCCGCTCTGTGTCCCCGCTCACGAACGACCTTCCCGATCTCACCGTCGAAGAGGCCTACGAGATCCAGGATGCATTCGTTCACTTGCTCACGGGTGGAGGGTCGCCGGTTGCGGCCATCAAGCTGGGGCTCACGAGCCGAGCCAAACAGGAGCAGATGAACGTCGACGAGCCTCTGTACGGCGTAATGACAGAGGACATGCGCTTCGACGACGGCCGGATCCACCTCGAACGGTTCGTGCAGCCCAGGGCCGAACCTGAGATTGCGTTTCTCATCGGATCAGAGCTCCAAGGCAACGTCACCCGGGCGGATGTGCTTGCTGCCACGAGCGCCGTCATGCCGGCCGTCGACATCCTCGACTCTCGCTTCTCCGGCTACTCGTTCAACCTCGCCGATGTTGTCGCGGACGATGCGTCTGCCGCCGCGTTTGCGGTGGGGCCGAGTGTCGCTCCCGTCGACTTCGAGCTCGGGCTCGTCGGATGTGTGTTCTCCGTCAATGGAGAAATCGTGGCAACCGCCGCCGGTGCTGCCGCCCTTGGCCATCCCGCCGACTCGGTTGCATGGCTGGTGCGCAAAATGGGAGAGCGGGGCCGTTCCCTCGCCGCCGACTCGATAGTGTTATCCGGTGCCCTCACCTCGGCGGTCGTGTTGCATGCAGGCGACCACCTGTCCGTCGACATCGACCGCGTCGGGAGCATCGAGCTTCAGGTCATCTGACGGCGGGGCGACAGTGCAGTTTGCCATCAAACGGCATCTTGCATAAGGTATACAAGTCTCGTCACGGGTTCCTCGGGATCCGTGTACCGTTCACGAAAACCACCGGAACAACGTGTCCAGCACCACCGAGCATTCACCTCAAGTGACGGAACCGGCGACCGCAGTTGTCGGCGCGTCCCCTGAGAAGATCACTCTGGACCGGCCGCCCAAGGGACCCTGGCATACCAGAGTCAAGGGCTGGCACCGACTCCTCATCATCGTCGTTGAATTCACGTTGATCTTCGCCTTGTGGCAGTACCTCGTTGGGACGCTCGAGATCACAAACCCGATCTTCCTTCCCCCGCCCTCGCGCATCTGGAACGGGTTCTTCGACATGGTCAGTAGCGGGGAGTTGTGGCCACATCTGCGACGCAGCGCATACAGCTACACCGTGGGCTACAGCCTCGCAGTGATCGTGGGCATCCCGCTCGGCCTCCTCCTGGGTACCTCGGTCGTGGCCTATCGGCTCACCGGGCCGCTGATCTGGTCGCTCTATGCCACACCGTGGATCGCCTTGATGCCCATGGCCACCATCTGGTTCGGTTTCGGCGCCGCCCCCGTCATGTTCATCGTCTTCCTAGCTGCCTTCTTCCCGGTCATGCTCAACACGGCGGCGGGTCCGCAGACGGTTGATCGATCGTTGATTCGGTCCGCCACCGTCTTCGGCGCGGGAAGCCTCACCGTCTTCCGCAAGGTCATTCTCCCCGCGTCTTTGCCGTTCATCCTCATCGGCATGCGGCTCGCCATCGTGATCGGCATGATCGGTTTGATGGTTGCCGAGATCGTCGGCTCCACCGTCGGGCTCGGCGCCCTCATCAAGCTCAAATCGGCCACGTTCAAGATCGGGTCCGCTTTCTCGGTCATCGTGATCGCCGTGACCCTCACCATGATCTTCGGTACGGCGCTCAAGGCGCTCGCAGAGAAGGTGGCGCCGTGGCACTTCTCGGACAAGGCGTGATGACGTGACGACGACCAAGGATCCGTCGGGGATCGAAGAGGCCGGTCAAGTTGCCGTAGCCGAAAGGGAGATCGACCACGATCACATCGGCAAGGTGCTGGCGCCCCCTGGTTTCATTCGCAGGCACACGTGGAACTTCGTCTTTGTCATCGAGATTGTCTTCATCATCCTGATTTGGCAGTTCCTGCAGGGGGGAATCGAGATCTTCCCCATCAAGTTCGTGCCGGCTCCGAGCGGGATCTTCACTGAACTCGTCGACCTTCTGGGCGACACGAGAACCTACGACCACATCCTCTACAGCCTCCGCAGCTTCGTCGTCGGCTACGTGCTCGCTGCAGTCGTCGGCATCACGGTGGGTCTCCTCGTCGGCGGATCGAAGCTCGCCGAGTTGACCATTGGTCCTCTGGTGTGGACGTCCTACGCCGTGCCGAGGAGTGCACTGGCGCCGATGATCATCGTGTGGTTCGGCCTTGGCCTCATGTCCAAGGTCACGCTGGTATTCCTGCTGGCCGTGTTCCCGATAATCATCAACACGATGGAGGGTGTCCGCCACGTGGACAAGACACTGGTGAATGCCGGGAAGGTCTTCGGCGGGTCGACAATGCAGATCCTCCGCAAAATCGTCGTGCCGGCGCTTCTCCCCTTCATCCTCATCGGTCTCAGGATTGCCGTCGTGCGCGGCTTCATCGGCGTGCTCCTCGGCGAGTTCCTCGGAAGCTTCAAGGGCTTGGGCAAGATTCTGAACACCGCGTCGTACAACTTCGAAACTGCTCGGGCCCTCGCCATCGTCGTGATCCTCATCTTCCTCGCCAACGTCACCATGTTCTTGGTCTCTTCGATCAAGAAGTGGGTGGCTCCTTGGCACCACGAGGAGAGCCTGCTCGGCGGAGGCCGCTAGGAGCCCTCTCCTAGTCCCGAAAGGCCGGGATCACCTCGGCGGCGATGAGTTCCATCTGCTCGATCAGGTGGCCCACCTTCGGGTACAGCGGTTTCAGTTCGATGTAGTCGGCACCGGCGGCAACGTATTCGGCCACTCGCTTCGTAAACGTCTCCGGTGATCCCGCAATCGTTCGCTGCTCGTACTCCTCCTGGGAGGGGAACAGCTTGCGGGCGGCAGGTTC
>JAUVPA010000186.1 GCA_030598905.1 Acidimicrobiia bacterium | reverse complement strand
GGAAAGCCTTGGTTGCGTAGGCGACGCCGTCTCCGAAGGCGGCGACCGCTTCACGACACCGAGAGCGGAGCTGCTCCTCGTCATATACGAACAATGGCGTCCCGTACTCGCCGGCCAGTTCGGCGAGGTCACACCCACCGACGGCGAGGTGTTCATCGAGAACGGTGCTCGTGGATGGCAAGAGGTCGAAAGGGATCGCGTCTGCCATCGATCTACATCCTCTGCGGCACTTCGATGCCGAGGAGAGAGAGGAGCCGCACCAGCGTCCGCAACACCAGGTCGACCAGGCTCAACCATGAGGCCTGCCGCTCGGAATCGGTCTCACTCAAGATGTGATTGGCGTCGTAGAAGCGGTTGAAGTCGCCGACCAGTTCGTACGCATACTCGGTGAGGACGTTCGGGGCGCGCATGGCGGCGGCCCGAGCGAGGACATCTGGCAACCGCACGAGGCGAAGCATGAGCCCGCGCTCCTCTCCGTTGACCGGCACCAGAATGGACCCGGGATCGAGGCCGCGCTCTCGGGCATTGCGGAGAATCGACTGCATGCGGACGGACCCGTACTGCAAGTACGGGCCGGTCTTGCCCTCGAACGACGTGAACCGATCGAGGTCGAACACGTAATTCGACGTTCGGTGGTTCGAGAGATCACCGAACTTCAGCGCAGCGAGGCCGACCTGAGTGGCAATGCGCTCACGTTCTTGCGGCGGATACTCCTGGGCGATATCGGCCTCGGCAAGGCGGCTACGCGCGGCATCCGTGACAAGGGCTATCAGGTCCTCCAACTGCAGCACGCCGCCCTCGCGGGTCTTGAACGGCTTGCCGTCGGGTCCGTTGACGGTGCCGAAGGCGACATGTTCGAGCGTCACCGTCTTCGGGGCGATCCCGGCTTTGCGGGCGGCGCGAAACACCTGCTCGAAGTGGAGGCTCTGCCGATTGTCCACGACATACAATATCTCCGTGGCGCCGAGTTCCTCGATGCGCGCCTCGACCGTTGCCAGGTCGGTCGTGCTGTAGAGCGCCGAGCCGTCGGAACGCGTGAGCAGAAGTGGGGGAACCTCCCTGGCATCGTCGGGCTCTGTCACCGTGACGATGAGGGCGCCGTGAGATTCCTCGGCAACCCCATCTTCGAGGAGTCGCCCGATCATGGCACCGAGGCGGCCCTGCACGGTGCTCTCGCCCCAGTACAGGTCGAACTCGACGCCCAGCGAGTCGAAATCCTTGCGTTGCCCGGCAACCGACGTGTCGTGGAAGTGCTTCCACAGGGCCCGGTAGCCCGGCCTTTCCTGCTGCAGCTCAAACGTCGCCTGACGGGCGCGCTCGGCCTCCTCCGGATCGTCCTTGCACCTGGCCACCACTGCTGGGTACATCTCGGAGAGGTCATCGAGCGTGACGGGCGACTCGTCGGGGTATGGCCCTTCGAAGGACACATCAAAGTAGGGAAGATCGGGATTGCGCCGTTCAAGTTCGATGATCAACTGGCCAACCGGCAGACCCCAGTCACCCATGTGGATGTCGCCGTAGACGTCGTGGCCGAGGAACCGGAACAGACGTTTCAGGCTCTCTCCGATGATGGCCGCACGAAGATGGCCGACGTGAAGGGCCTTGGACATGTTTGGTCCGCCGTAGTCGACGATCACGGTTTGGGGCTCGGCTGGCATCGGAACCCCAAGGCGGGGATCGTCTTCCATGACATTGACGAACGCGACGAGGTAGTTGTCGGCCAAGGTGATGTTGACGAATCCGGGCCCTGCAATGGACAACTCGTCGAACGGGGCCCGATCCTCGATGGCCCCCAGAACGGCCTCAGCGATCTCTCGAGGCGCCCTGCCTGTGGCCTTGGCTGCACCCATCGCTCCGTTGTTCTGGTACTGGGCAAGGTCGGGACGCTGCGATGGCACGACCTCGCCCACGGCGCGGTCGAGACCGACTGCCTCGTAGGCGTCACCGAACCGCCGGGAGAGATCTGACAGGAGGGACATCGGTGCCTGAGGGTACAATCCCCCGGCCTTGCCCCAGTAGCTCAGGGGATAGAGCACCGGCCTCCGGAGCCGGGAGCGCAGGTTCGAATCCTGCCTGGGGCGCTCCGTCCACTCACTGCCGAGGAACTGGCGCGCCGGTAGGGCTCCCGCAGGAGCACGCCTCTGTAGTGCCAGAACGCGAAAACCGCTCGTAAAGGATTCCGGTCGTTGGTAGCTTGATCCGATGCGACCTATCTGGAAAGGCGCCATCTCCTTCGGGCTTGTGACGATCCCCGTCGGCTTGTACTCGGCGACGCAGGACAAGCGGCCTAGGTTTCGCCAGCTCCGCGACTCGGATCACAGCCGGGTGCGGTACAAGCGCGTTGCCGAATCCGACGGCCAGGAGGTCGCCTTCGAGAACATCGTCAAGGGCTACGAGATCGACAAAGGGCGATACGTGGTGTTCACACCCGAAGAGCTCGAGGGAGTGTTGAAGGGAGCCGGTGCGGGCACCGTCGACGTGATCCAGTTCGTCAACCAGAGCGAAATCAACCCCATCTACTACCGCTCCTCGTATTACCTCGCCCCGGAGAAGACCGGTGCCAAGGCATACAAGATCCTGCTCAACGCCCTCACCGACCAGGACATGGTTGGGATCGCCAAGGTCGCCATCCGCGAGCGCGAGTACCTGGCCACCCTCCGCTCGGAGGAGGGCGTCATCGTCATGGAGACGATGTACTGGCCGGACGAGATCCGGGAGCCCCTTTTCGAGATACTCGAAGAGGAGATCGAGGTGCGCGACGAGGAAGTGCAGATGGCCTCAATGATCATCAACAACCTCGCCGGGTCGTTCGATCCGTCCGCCTGGCACGACGAGAGCCGTGAGGCCGTGGAGCTTGCAGCCCAGAAGAAAGCCGAGGGCGAGGAAATCGTCTTGGCGGAGTCGCCGCAGCCCACCGGTGTCGTCGACCTCATGGAAGCGCTGAAGGCGTCGGTGGAAGCGACAAAGGCTGCCAGCTAACTGTCAGCCTTTGGTAGTCGGATATCGGTAGTCGGACGTCGGACGTCGGGACTCTTCTTTTCGACTACCGACTACCGACTACCCGGCCCCTCCGCTTCCCAGGTCACCGTCTCGACCGGATCATCTGAGAAGCCCTTGAAGGAAGACGCCCGCAGCCGCCCCGCCGACGTCCACTCCCGGTATTGGACCACGGCGACGAGCCGCGGTTGCACGGGTGTCCATTGCAGTGACCTCGCCCGCATGGGGCCGGGTTCGGTGAACGGTGACACATCGGCGATCATTTGGTCGAGAGCGGCTCGGATGGCCACCAGGGATGGTTCGTCGAAGCCGGACCCAACCGTGCCAATGGGCCGCAGTTCGTGTTGCTGCCACAATCCGAGAACGAGCGATCCAAAGGTGTTCGCCCGACCGCTCTCGCCGGCCGTGAACCCTCCGACGACAGCCCGCAACGTCTTGAACGCGGCAATCTTCCTC
>JAUVPA010000059.1 GCA_030598905.1 Acidimicrobiia bacterium | reverse complement strand
TCATCGACAACGACGGCGAGCGAGTGCGGTAGCTCCTCGTGCAATCGAGCCAGGTACTTCTCCCGCACGATTTCTGCAGCAAGGACGTTGTCGGGCTGATCCGAACGGGCGTCTTTCGGAAAAAAGAAGGGACCCTCGGGGACGATCATCATCAGCTCCTCGATGATCGGCAACAACCCTTCTCCGTTGAGCGCAGAAATCGGGGCGTACGCCGCGAAGTCCCACTCACCGGCCTCGACAAGCTGGTCCACGATGGCTTGGCGAGGGGCAATGTCGACCTTGTTGACAACGACGATCACCGGTGATCCAGCCCGGGCTAGACGCTCCGCAATGAGCCGATCGCCCGGCCCGATCTTCTGATGGCCATCGAGAACGAACAGCGAGACGTCGGCATCGGCGAGTGATCCATAGACCAACCGGTTGAGCCTCTCCCCGAGAGCGTTCTTCGGTTTGTGGAGGCCGGGCGTATCGATGAAGACGAACTGCGCAGGAGGATCATCGAGGGTCAGCACACCACGAACCGTGTTGCGGGTCGTCTGCGGCCGCGGGGACGTGATGACGATCTTGTGACCGACAAGCGCGTTGACGAGTGTCGACTTTCCGACGTTGGGACGACCAACGACGGAGATGAATCCCGACCTGCCTTCGGTCACCGCCGGCCGACCCGGACCTTGGCGACACGACGTCCCTGAACGCTGTCCGCAGTCAACGTCAAGCCGTCGTAGTCGAAGCTCTCGCCGACCTCCGGCACCCTGCCGGCAAGGCCGAGGACCAGGCCGCCCACCGTGTCCCACTCTTCATCGGGAAACTCGGCATTGACGAGTTCGGCGAGATCGTCGACATCCAAGCGCGCATCGACGAGGTAACCGCCTCCCTCCAGCGGCACCACCATCGGCTCCTCGGTGTCGTACTCGTCGACGATCTCGCCGACGAGTTCTTCAAGTAGGTCCTCGATGGTCACCAACCCGGCGGTTCCGCCGAATTCATCGACGACCACTGCGAGGTGGATCTTGCTGCCCTGCATCTCCCGCAGCAGTTCCAAGACGAGTTTCGACTCCGGCACAAAATACGGGCTCCGCGCGACGTCGCGGCACGCCTTGGCGGGCGACTCCTGGTCGTACAGTGTCAAGAGATCCCGCGCGTAGAGAACACCAACGATGTCGTCGATCCCGTCTCCGGTCACGGGAATCCGGGAACGGCCCGCTTCGAGGACAATGTCGAGCGCCTCATCTGTGGTCGCATCGGCAGTCACGGTCACCATGTCGAGGCGCGGCACCATCACCTCTCGCACCAGAGTGTCTGTGAAGTCGAGAACCTGGCTGATCAGCTCCTTTTCGGCAGCGTCGGCAGCGTCGTCTTGCTTTTCCTGTTCCTCGTCTTCGTCGACATCGGAAACAAAGTCGTTGGCGGCGTCTCCGACGGCGACGGCGAGACGAAGCAGGCGAGCGAACCGGTAGGCGAGCAACTCAGGACGTCTTCGTCCCAGCGTGCGCGGAGCGATGTCGGAGATCAGCACCAAGAACAGCGCCATCGCCGCGAGTACCAGGACGAGCTCCCAGCCTCCCATGAGGCGAGTGAGAGCCCAGGTCGCCGGAATCACGGCAATGATGACGAGACCCGTCAGTACGGGGCCGAGGGCCGGCTGAAGCCGGGCCCGATGTTCGAGCAGCTCAGCGACGATCCGGGCACGTTCGTCGCCCTCGGCTGCATCGTGGAGAGCGTCGGCGCGCGGTGTGCGCACAAGCGAGGCCCCGGCGGCCCTCAGAGCAAAGTTCACCGTAAGGACGATGACGGAGAATGCAAGTGCGATGATGTTCACGGGCGGGTCAGCCCCATGGTCGCCAGTAGCTCACGTTCTCTCGCCTCCATACGGTCGGCTTCATCACCTACCTGATGATCCCACCCCAGGAGGTGGAGCACACCGTGAACGACGACCAGAGCGAACTCGTCTCGAAAAGCCGCCCCGGACTGGTCGGCGTTGGCCCGTACGACGTCGGGAGCAATGAAGACGTCGCCGATGTTGAGCGGCGGCCCGTCGGGATCGCGACCGGGCGGGACACCGGGAGCCCCATCCTCGATCGGGAAGGAGAGCACGTCGGTCGAGCCCTCCTTCTCCATGTACCGCTCGTTGTAGCGCGCCATCTCGTCACTGTCGATCAGAACGATGGCGACCTCAGAATCTGGCGGCAGCCTCTCTTCAGTCATCACCAGATCGGCCAGGGGAACGACGTCCGACGTGTCCAAGTTCATCTCTTGTTCGTCGGCGAGGAAGATTTTCACTCGGTCGCCTCGAGCACGCTTTCGTCTGTGGCCTCAATTGGGGACGGATCTTCTCCTTCGTCGAAGATGTCGTCTTCGACAGGCTCATCATCAGTGAGCCCTTCATCGATCTCGGCGGAGCGCTCCAGGGCCGTTGGAGTGTCTTGATCCGGGCGATCATCGGCTGCCGGCAGCTCACCGGCTCCTGCCGGGAGGCTCCGCTGCGCAGTGGGACCCGGGAAACCGGGGTACGGAACTCGGGTGTGGTAGTAACCCATCAGCGAACGAACCAGCTCGGCCTTGACCATCGTGAGGTCTCCGAACGTGAGATCCGAATACGCCAGCTGGTGGTCGTCCAGCTTTTCCTGGGTAATGGTGTCGACGAGGTTGCGCAAGCCCTCGGCTGTGGGGTCTTCGTGTTGGGCGTACGACCGTGCGGCGGCCTCAACGGCATCAGAGAGCATGACAATCACCATCTCCTTCTGCCTGGGCTCGACTCCGTGATGACGGAACAGGTCGGGGTTCACCGTGGAGTCCTCTGCGTAGGCCTCGTTGTAGAAGTAGCGCATGAGGCTGGTTCCGTGGTGCATGCGGATGCCGTCTGCGACTCCGATCGGGATTCGATATTGGCGGGCGAGGCGCATGCCGTCGGTCACGTGCGCCCTGACGATCTCGGCCGATCGCTCCGGGGGAAGGCTGTCGTGCGGATTGGAGACACCGAACTGGTTCTCTGCGAAGTACTGCGGATCCTCCGTCTTGCCGAGGTCGTGATACCACGCTGCCGCCTGAGCGAGCAGAGGATTGGCATCGATAGCGCGTGCGGCCCTCCCCGCGAGCGAACCAACGAGCATCGAGTGATTGAACGTCCCCGGTGCCTTCTCTTCGAGGAGGCGCAGTGCCGGGTGGTTGCGGTCGAGCAAATCGAGAAGCGTCAAGCTGGTTGTCATGCCCGCGGCGTTCTCGAGGAACGACACGAGACCCATCGCGATGAAACCCGCCACGAGGCCGCCGAGAGCGGCGAGACCGGCCGCTCGCCAAGCGTCTGCACCTCCATCGGGACCGAAGAGCCACTCGAGACCAAACGCCACCGGCGCCAGAGCGGCGGCCGAATAGACGACGGCACGACGGAGTTGACCACGTGAAGACACCGACGAGACGAAGGCGACCGGGATGACCACCGCCACACCGGCAAACACGGTGAAAGCAACGTCGTTGGTCGATATCGCTGTGAACCCGGCCATTGGGACCGCAAGCAAGGTCGCGGTGCGAGGATCGAAGAGGATCGCCGCCATGAAGCCGATCGCAACGGCAGGCATCAGATAGCCGAGGGCGTGCAGGTCCGTGGCAATGAGGTCGGGGATGCGTGAGATGACGGCAGCGAGGATGAGTAAGAAGGCAAGCAGCATGAAGTGGCGCGGGTGTGACCATTGCGACGGAGCTATGCGCCACAGGAAGAACGCGGCCAGGAGCACAGCGATCGTCCCGACCAGCGCCATAGCCCACGTCGAGGGTTCCTGAACCTCATCGGGCTGGTAGAGCTCGAGCTCAGTTATCGCCGTGAGCTGCACGCGGCTGATCGGCTCACCGGCCTCGACAATGGTGTCGCCCGCCCGGTACTGCACGGTCACCGTCTCGACGTCGTCACGTGCCGTCTGCCTCTGGGCTTCGGTCGCGTTCTCGTCCGCAGTCAGGTTGGCCTGAAGGAGTGATCCGATCAGCTCGGAGATCGCCTCCCGAGCCTTCTCCTGCTCTTCCCGGGTCGGGAGACTGGCGATGAAAATCGCCGGCTGGGTAAGTGGGTTGAAGTATGTGTCGGCTACATCGGCGAGGTCTCTGGGCTTGATGCCGTCAAGGAGTTCGCTTTCAGTTTGTGATCTCGTCTTCTCGTGAATCTCGGGGAATGCAGACGTCTCCCCTTCGGCAACTCGGTCGAGGTCGCTGTTCTTGAGTTCCACAAAGGGCCTGATGGTGTCCTCTCGCACACGCGGGTAGAGGATCTGCAACTCGAGAACCTGCTGTTCGATGTCCTTGCGTGGCAGCGTGGTAGTCGTAGTTGTCGGCGGCAGCGTTGTGGTGGTGGTCGTCACGACGGTGGTCGTCGACCCTTCCTCGTCCGGAGCCTGCGTTGTCGTGGTTTCTGGGATGGTGGTCGTCGTTGTGGTTGTGATGATGGGAGGGGCTTCGTCGAACGCCCCTGCGTCCAACGCCGCATAGAAGCCGCTGATGTCTCGCAACACGGCTAGCTCGGCCTCATTGTTCCGAGTGAAGACGGTCTGCACCGAGTTGGCGGCGGCGTCCTCGGCAGCCAACGTTGCCACCTCGTCCTCTATCTCAGACGTCGTCCGGTTGGCGATGAAATGCTCCGGCGAGGGCTGGCCGATGGCGAGATCGGGCGCTTCCTCCACCGTTTCGCCGCGACCGACGGTGAGGATCACGGCGACAGCGACGATCGTGACAGCGAGAATTCCGACATTGATGAGGGTGGCAGCGCGGCGCGTCATGTCTGCTCTGCTGCTGCGTTCTTCTCGTCGTACACCTGGTATGCCTCCACGATGGCGGCCACGATGCGGTGCCGAACTACGTCATCTGCGGTGAGCTCGCGGAAGCCGATGCCGTCGATCCTGTCGAGAATCTTGGGAACGATCATCAAGCCGGACATTCGCCCGTGGTCGAGGTCGGTCTGCGTCACGTCGCCTGTGATGACCATCTTCGAGTTGAAACCGAGCCGGGTGAGGAACATCTTCATCTGCTCGGGTGTCGTGTTCTGTGCCTCATCGAGGACGACGAAGGCGTCGTTGAGGGTGCGGCCCCGCATGTAGGCGAGGGGTGCGATCTCGATCGTCCCTCGTTCCATCAAGCGATGGGTCTCCTCGGGTCCGAGCATCTCGTACAGGGCGTCGTAGAGCGGACGCAGGTAAGGGTCGACCTTGGCTGCGAGGTCGCCGGGCAAGAACCCGAGTCGCTCTCCGGCCTCGACGGCTGGGCGGCTCAGGACGATGCGCTTCACCGAACCGGAGCCGAGTGCCTCGATGGCGCATGCCATTGCGAGGTAGGTCTTGCCGGTTCCCGCGGGGCCGACGGCAAAGACGAGGGTGTTGTCGCGAATGGCGTCGACGTATTTCTTCTGCCCTAGCGTCTTGGGTCGCACGTGCCGGCCGCGGCCCACCATGATCGAGTCCCTGAACACTCCCGAAGGGCTCGGTACGTCCTGGCGAACCATGTCGATAACCCGATCGACCCGTTCGTGGTCGAGAGCTTGGCCCTCCTGAACGAGGATCAGGAGCTCATCGAGGACCGTCTTGGTGAGATCGCCGTCGCGCTCGGGGCCGGCGATCGTGATCTCGTTTCCGCGCGCGACGATCTGCGCCGTCGGGAAGGCATCCTCGACCTGGCGCAGGAAGATGTCTCGCTCGCCGAGAAGCTCCACCATGAGGTGGTTGCTCGGAACGAGGAGACGGACCTCGGTTGCAGGGGGGTTCGTCCCAGGAAAGCTCCCAAGAACGGGGAAACGAGAGATCCACCACGGGAACGCATCAAGGCTCGCGGAGTATATCGGCACAGGCCCTTAAGCCCATGAGTTATGAGGGTTAGGTGTTCCCGACCCCGAGGTCGTTCAGACGGTCCTCGAAGGTTTGCTCGTCGTGGTCGAGGAGAAGAGCGAGGATGCGCAGATCATCCTTGCGCACCGTGAGCACCTTCCCGTTGAAATCCTGGCGTTGCATCTGGATGCCGCGTAAGAACCGGTCGAGGATGGCGGCATCATCTCCCGAGAGCTCCTCCACCTTGTTGAGATCGATCGTGACGCCACCGGACGGAAGAGAAGCCACTGCCGCGCCGTCACTGCCGCCGGGAAGTAGCTGGACGACGGGCACACCGAAGTACTCCGATAACCGGTGCAGGCGCGGCACGGAAAGGGCGCGCTCACCGCGCTCATAGGCGCCGAGCACGGCTGCTTTGAATTCCCCGCCGGTCGCCCGCTGCACGTCTTGCAGCGACAAGCCTCGCTGACGCCGGATAGAGCGAAGGCGCTCCCCGACCAGCTCGTTGTATGACAGCATTCAATGCTCTCCCGCTACGCAGAGCGCTAGCCCGAACGCTCAGGGTGACAGCATAGGACGCGCCGGGTCACTGCGCCACCATGTCTTGCCGCTCATCCTCAGTCAGCGGCGGAAGAGGCCCTTCTTCTTGGGCTGCGGCTGTTCCCCGCGCATCTCGGCGTAAATGCGCAAGGTGTCCTCTTGTTCATCGCTCAGGTCGCTGGGGATGGCGACCGCGACGTGGACGAGCAGATCACCGCGACCTCTGCGCTGGAGGCGGGGCACTCCTTCCTTACCGAGCCGGAACACAGTCTCGGGTTGGGTTCCAGCCGGAATCTCCAAATCCTGGGTCTCACCGCCGAGAAGGGGAATGGCCGCTGATGTCCCGAAGGTGGCCTCGGCGATACCGATCGCGATACGGTGGTGGAGGTCGTCGCCAACACGCTCAAAACGCGGATCGTCGACGACGCGAAGCTGCACGTAGACGTCTCCAGGTGGCCCGCCAAGCTCACCCGCACCGCCGCGTCCGACGAGACGGAGCCGCGTACCGTTCTCGACCCCCTTGGGGACCTCCACCGTGAGGATCCGGGTGGCGTCCATCAAACCATCGCCGTGGCACACCGAGCAGGAGTGCTCGATGATCTGTCCTCGGCCATGGCAGGTAACGCAGTCGGCAATGGACATCATCTGGCCGAGGAAGGTGTTCCTCGCGACCTGGACTCGTCCGCGGCCACCACATGTGGGACAGGTCGTTGCCGAGTAACCCGGTTCGGAGCCGGAGCCCGAGCAATGCTCACATTGGGCCGGTGCATTGAACTCGACCTCGCATTCGATCCCGAAGGCGGCATCCTCGAATTCCAGGTCGAGGCGTATGGACACATCGGGGCCCCGTTGGGGGCCGCCGCGTCGACCACCGAAGCCACCGAACGTCGCCCCGAAGAACTGGCTGAGGATGTCGTCGAGCCCGCCGAACTGCGAGAACAGATCCTGGGAACCGAATACCTCACCTCGGTCGTAGCGAGCCCTGCGGTCTGGATCAGAGAGGACCTCGTACGCTTCGGCGATCTCCCGGAACCGTTCCTCGGCCGCCGGATCATCCGGGTTGGCATCGGGATGCGTTTCGCGGGCAAGGGCTCGGAAAGATTTCTTGATCTCGTCGGTCGATGCGTCGCGCGAAACCCCGAGTACTTCGTAGTAGTCCTTCATTCCTCAGATTCCAGGCTGTCGCCGAGGTTCTCGCCGACCTGCTCCACAACTCGGATCGTCCGGCGATAGTCCATACGCATCGGACCGATGACACCGATGCGGCCCCGACCCGGGCCACTTCCGAAGGGCGCCGACACCACGGCCATGTCGAGATCCTCTCCCAACTCCGCGCCGATACGCACCGATGTCCCTTCTTTGGCAGCCTCGACGATCTCTCGCAGCTCCGCCTTCTCCTCCAGAATGCCGAGGAGCTCATGGACGATGGCGAGGTCGTTCCACAGACTCGCGAGGTGGCTCGTGCCGCCGACGTAGATCTCACGATCCGAAATATCGCGGATCACCGCGAGCTCGTCACGAACCGGCGCAACTACGCGACGAACGACATCAGACATGGCGGGCAGGCGAGCGTCGTCGCCGGTTGCATCGCTGAGCGCACGCCCGGCGAAGACACGTTCGAGAACCTTCTCCGCTTCTGCGAGCTGCGGATTGTCGACGTCGAATCCCAGATCGATGACCTGTTGGGCCACACGACCGGTTTCAGCAACGGTGACGACGAGCACGACGCTGCTGCCAAGACGAACGAGATGAATGGCGTGAATGACCTCGTCGTCCACGTTTGGGCCGACAACGACGGCAGGGAAGTGCGTCAGGTCAGTGAGCAATCCCGAAGTGTCCTCGAGCAGACGCGCCAGCTCCTGATGAACCTCGGAGAAGAACTGCTCGATCCTGGCTCGGGTGGCCGAGCGGAGCCGACCGGGTGAGCAGTGATCGACGTAGTAGCGATAGCCCTGGTGAGTAGGAACGCGGCCGGACGAGGTGTGCGGCTGCTCGATGAAGCCGTAGGACTCGAGGCGAGCGAGGTCGTTGCGGACGGTGGCGCTGGACACTTCGAGGTTGCTGCTCTCGAGCACCGTTCTCGAGCTGACCGGCTCGCCCGTGCGGATGTACTCCTCGACAAGAGCCTGCAGAACCAGTGACTTTCGGTCGTCCAGCATGGGAGGAAAATTAGCAGTCGCCCAGGGAGACTGACAGCACGGCACGCACCGCCTCGTCGGTCAGCATCACCTCGGTCACCACGAGGCGGTCGCCAACAACATCGATCACCCCCGCATCCACGAGGCGGCGACCTTGGGGAGACTCGATCAATGCTGCACCAGCTCTGCCCAGCGAGACTCCAGCGACCCGACGCAGACCGAGCATCAGACGCTCTCGGTCACGACCGTAAGCGTCCAGTTCCTCTGAGCCGAGCCGGGGCCGGCGGCCCTCTTCGACGGTCTCCTCATAACGGTCGAGGCGGCGATGGTTGCGTGCACGAACACCGTCGCGATGGTCGTGGGCACCGAGGCCGAAGCCGAGGTATTCGCCCTGGCCCCAGGTGCCGAGGTTGTAGCGGCAATGATGACCACGACGTGCCCAATTCGAGACCTCGTAACGAACCAGACCTGCCGCAGCGGCTGCGTCGCT
>JAUVPA010000084.1 GCA_030598905.1 Acidimicrobiia bacterium | reverse complement strand
CCGACCTGGCCGGTCTGATGGAAGCGACGGTATGGGCGGCGGTCCCGGTGGCGCTGGCGACCGCCGGGTACACGGCGTTTCTGTTCGGACAGGCCGAGGCGCGCGACCTCTGGCAGAGCCCCTCGTTGTTGTGGCACATGATCGCCGGATCGTTCCTCGCTGGTGGTGCCATGTCTCTGCTCGTCCCCTTCTTCTCTGAGCTCCGCCCGGCATCGCCCGAAACGGCCACGCTGCGGGTTGACGACATCCTCCTTCCCGGCGAGGAGGCCTTCGTGTGGGTGATGCTGCTCGGAGCGCTCATCCTCGGGCTCACCTCTGCCTTCGAGCTGATGTCACGCCATCCCACGCGCAACATCGCCGAAGCCATGCATCACATGACGCAAGGCGCCTTCGCCGGGGAGTGGCGTATCGGGCTCCTTCTCGCTGTCGTGGCACCGATCGGTGCCGGCGGGTTCGCTCTCACAACGGGCAACGTCGGATCTGCGGCCGGAGGATTGGTCGGTCTTGCAGGCATCTGGTTGATGGACGACGCGTTCGTCAAGGCCGGTCAGAGCGTTCCACTGAGTTGAGGATCTGAGATGACACCACACCATGAAATCGAGATTCCGCGGCTTGTCCCGGCGGGCGAGCTGACGAACTACCCGCCGCCCGAGTTGTGGGACGACTGGGAAGAGTGGGACGCCAAGGCGTGGCCGCGACGGGAGAGGAACCGGTATCGCCTAGTGCCGACGACGTGTTTCAACTGCGAATCGGGCTGTGGGCTTCTCGCCTACGTGGACAAGGACACCGGCGCCATCCGCCGCTTCGAGGGCAACCCCGCCCATCCGGGTTCACGAGGACGCAACTGTGCCAAAGGCCCGGCAACGATCAACCAGGTGTACGACCCGGAACGAATCCTCCACCCCCTCCGTCGCAAGGGCGATCGAGGATCGGGTGAGTGGGAACGGGTCTCGTGGGAGGAAGTCCTTGCCGACATCGGTGGGCGGATGCGCAAGGCGATCATGGAGGACCGCCACGACGAGATCATGTACCACGTCGGCCGGCCCGGCGAGGACGGGTTCATGGATCGCACGCTCAAGGCCTGGGGCGTCGACGGCCACAACTCTCACACCAACATCTGTTCGTCTGGGGCGAGGGTCGGCTACGCCATGTGGTCGGGTTACGACCGACCGTCCGCCGACTTCGCCAACGCCCGATTCATCCTCCTCCTCTCCGCCCATCTCGAAACGGGCCACTACTTCAATCCCCACGCCCAACGCATCATGGAGGCGAAGCAGGCCGGGGCGAAGCTGTGCACCATCGACCCCCGCCTTTCGAACACCGCATCGATGTCCGAGTACTGGCTGTCGACATGGCCCGGCACCGAACCCGCACTTTTCCTCGCCATTGCGCGTTTGCTGTTGGAGTGGGACGCCGTCGACCACGAGTTCGTACAACGATGGGTGAACTGGCGCCAATCCATGGAGCATCGGTTCCCCGACAAAGAGCCGACGTACCAGGCGTTCATCGAGGCGCTGCGCGAGACCTACGCCGAGTACACACCGGAGTGGGCGGCAGAGGAGTGTGGAATCAAGCCCGACCAGGTGCTCGATGTTGCCCGTGAGATCGCGGACGCCGGATCCCGCTTCGCCTCCCACACGTGGCGCGCTACGGGGTCGGGAAACCTCGGCGGCTGGCAGGGGGCACGCACCCTGTTCTTTCTCCACGTCCTGACCGGCTCGGTCGGTACAAGAGGCGGCACCTCCCCGAGCGCGTGGGGCAAGTTCAAGCCTGCGCACTGGAACATGCCTCCACCCCACAACCGGTGGAACGAGTTGCTGTGGCCGATCGAATACCCGCTCGCCCACCACGAGATGTCCTTTCTCCTCCCCCACCTCGTCTCCGAAGGCCGCGGCAAGCTCGACGTCTACTTCACGCGCGTATACAACCCGGTGTGGACCAATCCGGACGGCTTCTCCTGGCTCGAGATGTTGACCGACGAGGACAAGGTCGGCCTTCACGTCGCCCTCACACCCACGTGGTCCGAGACGGCCTGGTACGCCGATTACGTGCTCCCGATGGGGGTGTCTGCAGAACGCCACGACACGCACTCCTACGAAACACACGCCGCACAGTGGCTTGGATTTCGCCAGCCGGTCATGCGCGTGGCCGGCGAGCGCGACGGCAAGGTGTTCAACCGAACGTACGAAGCCAATCCTGGCGAGGTCTGGGAGGAGACGGAGTTCTGGATCGACCTGTCCTGGCACGTCGATCCGGACGGCTCGCTCGGCATCCGCAAGTGGTTCGAGTCACCCAACGACCCGTCCCGGCCCATCTCCGTCGACGAGTATTACGGATGGATGTTCGACAACAGCGTTCCCGGCCTACCGGACGCCGCCGCCGCCGAGGGGATGACGCCGCTGCAGTACATGCGCAAGTACGGCGCCTTCGAGGTGGCCAAGGACGTATACGAGGTCCACGAACGCCCCGCCCCCAACCCCACAGATGCCGTCGTGATCGACGGCGAAGCGAAAACGGGATTCAAGTCACCATCGAAGAAGCTCGAGTGGTACTCGCAGACCATGGATGATTGGGGATGGTCGGACGAGTCCATTCCCACCTATCTGAAATCACATGTGTACTGGCGGGACTTGGATCTCGAGGGCAACGAACGAATCCTGCTGCCCATCTTCCGACTCCCGACTCTGATCCACACCCGGTCGGGAAACGCCAAGTACCTCTACGAGATCAGCCACGGCCATCCCCTCTGGATCAACCCCAAGGATGGCGACGCCCTCGGCTTCGCCACGGGAGACATGATCAGGATCTCGACCGACATCGGCTGGTTCGTGATGCGGGCGTGGCGAACCGAGGGAATCCGCCCCGGTGTTATCGCCGCCTCACATCACATGGGCCGCTGGAGGCTCAACGACGAACGCGGCAACGAGCGGTGGGCCTCGGCTCTCGTCAACATCGAACGCCTGGACGGCGGTGCCTGGCGGCTCCGCCAGCTCAAAGGCATCGAGCCTTTCGAATCGGACGACCCGGATTCGAGCCGCATCTGGTGGAAAGACCCCGGCGTCAACCAAAATCTGGCCTTTCCGGTACATCCCGACCCCGTTTCGGGAACGCATGCCTGGCACCAACGGGTTCGCCTCACACCGGCTGAGCCCGGGGATCGATACGGCGACGTCGTGGTCGATACGACGAAGAGCACCGAGGTATATCGGAAGTGGCTCGCGTTGGCAAAAGCCGGCCCGGGCCCCGATGGGACACGACGGCCCCAATGGCTGGACCGGCCGGTGAAGCCGAGTCCTGATGCCTACCGCTTCTGAGGCAGCGTGGTCGGAGGCGGCCTTTTGGTCTGGCATCTCGACACGCTGGGCGAGAGAGACCATCCCCGACCTGTGGCTCCTGCGGCCCCCGATCGAACGCGACGTCGTTGTCTTCCACGACCCGAGTTACGACCTCGACCGCCGCGCTTACGCCTGGTCGTTTTCCTTTCATACCTATGCCGTCGACGAGCTGGCGGCCTTCGCGTCCGGCTTGGCCGCTGCCGAGGCTGCGGCGTGGGAAGACGACCAGCCGGACGTGGCAACCCGAGCATTCGAAACCCGGCGCTTTCTGCTCGCCGACCGTCTCCTTCACTGGCTGGTGCCCTGGCTGCATGCCGTCGGCCGCTCCGGGTCCACAGACGCGGCTGATGGAGACGCCGCGGCCATCCTCGATATGGGGGACCGATATCGCATCGTGCCGGATTTGGCAGGGACGGAAGGCCTGTTCGTGCCCGGTGAGGACACCTACGGCCCGACCGAACTCGACAGCCCCCTTGACGCCCTCGTCACCTCGGTGTGGTCGGGATGGGTGATCCTCGACGCCGCAGCCACCGTCGCCGATATGGGGCTCTTCGAAGAGGCCTCGCGACACTGGACCGACGTGGCGAAGGCCTCTCCGGGCAGTGCCCTGTTGTGGCGTCATCTATCCGCACGAGCGGACCGAACAGCTGCGCTGTTCGCAGGAGTCTGAGTTCAGGCTCCCAGTGCGGCTTCAGTTGGAAAGTCGATTCGTGGGGCGTTTGCCCACAGCCGCTCGAGGTCATAAAACCGGCGCGTCTCGTCGTCGAACACGTGGATGACGATGTCGCCGTAATCGAGCAGCACCCACCTGCCGTGTTCCTTGCCCTCACGCCGCAATGGTCTGCGATCGACGGTGCGCAGCGCCTCTTCCGCGTCGTCGACCAGTGTCTTGACGTGTCGCTGTGAGGTGCCGGTCGCGATCACGAAAATGTCGGTCACGACGAGCAGATCCGAGACGTCGAGCAGAGAAACAGCGAGACCCTTCTTGTCTTCGATAGCCGCTGCAGCAGATCGGGCTGCGCCTACAGCAAGGTCGCTGGCAACGATGCGGTTATCCCTCTCCTGCGGGTACGTCCTTGCCCACGATGATAGAGACATCGATGATGCCCGAGGGCGCCCGCAGCTCGAGGCGGAGCTCACCCGTCCCGAGAGCCGTGACTGCCCGGCCGGCGGCGTCGGCGTTCTCCCTGCCCTGAGCAATGACGATCGTTGTGTCGAAGTCGAAGTTCTCCGCGTTGTCGGTCCGCACAACGCGATAACCAGACCGAACCAGCACTTCAGCAGCAGAGCGGGTTGTTTGGAGGCGGCCGTTGCCGTTGAGGATCTCGGCGCGGGGGCGCGGACCGTCGTACAGGGCCAGATGCGGAAGGCGACGGGCGACGAACGAGGCGACCTCATCCTCCGCAGTTTCAAAGCCCTCGTCTTCTCCACTGCCAACGGCATCGACCGGAACGACGGTGATCTCGAGCTCACTGGACGCGATGGCAGCAAGGATGCCGACCAAGAGGGCGGTGTCGCCATCGGCGCGTTGCACCAGCCTGTCGGCGACCGTGGCGTTGGCGGTTAGATATCTCACGACACCCTCCCACGCCGCGGCCTGACGTTGGAGGAGGGCGAGCTGGTCACCGTCACCAGCCTCGACGAACAGGGCGGCGAGGACTTCACCGGAGCGCGCCAATTCACCCTCGGCAGCGACTCTGACGAGGTCTCCTTCCTCGGTCTCAGCGACGAGTGGATTCGGCAGGTCGACAACAACACCGTCATCGAGAACCGTCGAGAGATCGGTCGTTGACACAGCAACCGCCCCGTCCAATCGCACACCGAGTGCGTTGGACGCCGACACGAGCGCCAAATCCTCTCCCTCGAATGCCATCGCATCGCTCAAAGGGAAGATTCCGTACCCGGGCAGCAGGTCGTACAGCGAGGCTGGCACCACGGTGAGGACGCCAGGCCCTCCGGTTGCGGTGGTCACGATGGAGAACGCCACTCCGGCTCCGGATTCGTCGGTGACGACAAAGAGGATCCCCTCGGCACCAGGCACCGCCCTCGACGGCTCGTATGCAGCGGCGGGCACCTCATCGGCGCTTTCTTGGAGGGACGATGCCCACGACGAGTAAGCGTCGGCGACTCGTCGCGGCCCGATGGCAAGCACAACGGCGGCCGTCACGACGACGAAACCGGTGACGATCAGAACCCGGCGGTTACGCATGGGTATAGAGGCGCTCGGATCGAACGTAATTCCACACCGGATCGGGCACGAGGAACCGAAGGCTGGCGCCATCGGCGGCGCGCCTGCGGAGATCCGTCCCGCTGATATCGAGCTCCGGCATGTCCACCCATGTCGCCGCAGGCAAGACGGACCGAACGTCGGCCTCCGTCACACCTCGCCGGGGCACCACAGCGAATCGGGCACGTTCGAGGACCTCGCGCCACCGATGCCAGGTCGGTATCCCGACGGCCGTATCGGCGCCAATGACGAAGACAACGTCATCGCCATCGACCTGATCGAGCGTGTCGATACTGTATGTTGGCCCGTCACGGTGGATCTCGCGATCGTCGGCAAAGAAGTAACCGATTCCATCGACGACCAGTTCCGTCATCGCCCAGCGATGGTGGGCCGCGCTCACACCACGCTCCGACTTTTGCCACGGCATCCCGGCGGGGACGAACGCGACTCTCTCGAGGTCGAGTTGCCGGAAGGCCGACTCGGCTGCAGCCAGGTGGGCGAGATGCGGTGGATCGAACGTTCCGCCGATGATGCCCCTCACCCGACCGAGCATAAGGAGCGAGTGCGTAAACCGAGTGCAGCGTCAGGCCGTCGGCAGGAGGCCCGCACGATCCGTAGAGCCCCATCGGGTCCCTATAGCGAGATCCCTGCCGAAGAGAGAAGTGAAGTGCCGGACGACCGTCATGCTCACCTGTGAACCCGAGCACCGTCGCCGATCCAACCGCCTGTCCGCGAGAGACGACCGAACGCTTCAGGAACGAATACGACGTGCGCAGGGAGCCTCCGTGGTGGACGGTCACCGTGCGGTTCCCGACCACGACACCGGTAAAGGTCACCGTTCCCGGCCCAGCAGCCACCACCGGCGTTCCCGATGGCACGGCGATGTCGATCCCGAAGTGACCCGAATAGGGACCCGTGGGAGTGAAAGGTGTGATTACCGCACCGGAAACGGGCATCCGAAAGCTCGGGCAAGGTCGGGTTTCCCCGATCGTGGGACCGGGGACGACAAGGACCATCGTCGCCGTGAACGCAGCCACAGTCGTGAGTTTGTGAAGCATGCACTCCCTGCACGCCCCGCCGTCGCGTTCTCAAGGTAGCTCACAGCTACGACGAGAAGTAGGCCGTCCTCTTACTGTGAACTGGGAGAATTACTGTGAATTGGGATCGAGTCGATCGTGGTGAGCGAGCCGGTCAGATGGTCTGGGCGGTTCGCACACCCTCTGCCAACTCCAACGCGGTGGCCCTCAACTCGTTGGGACGGAACGGCTTCGTGAGGAACGCATCCGCTCCATCTCGGTCAGCCTTTTCCCGGGTCTCTTCCTGAGCGTGGGCCGTCAAGACAAGCACGGTGACATCGCGTGTGCGCTCGTCGGCGCGGATGTGCGAAAGCACTTCCCACCCGTCCATGCCCGGAAGACCAACGTCGAGAATCACCAGGTCCGGCGGGTCACTGAGCGCCGCGTTGAGACCGGAAGGACCGTCCGATGCAAGCGTCACCTCGAACCCGGCGGGACGAAGGCACACTTCGACGAGCCGTTGGATCACCTGCGAATCCTCCACGACGAGCACTCGCTTGTTCACGACGACCTCCAGGGTTTCAGCCGGCGGCCGCAGTCCCTGCACGGCCGTGACAGTGATATCGGTGTCGAGCTTCCGAACCTTGAACCCGTCAGTAGGCGCTCATGAGGATGGAACGAGTCCGGGGTAATGCCGCCCGTTCCACGAAGTCCTCGAGTTGACGCAGAGAGCGCACCTGTTCCACCGTGTCACACAGCGGCGAATAAGCCGCCATGATCGAATCGCCCGTGTTCCAGTAGCGCTCGACCTCCGGGTTCAGCCAAAAAACGGCCCGCGCTCGCGAGGCGATCTCTTCGAGATGGCTCGCACCTGACTCTCGATAGTTGTTCCTCGCATCGCCCGTGATGATGACGGTCGTCCTTGGCGTGACGGCTCCAAGGTACCGGTCGGT
>JAUVPA010000190.1 GCA_030598905.1 Acidimicrobiia bacterium | reverse complement strand
TGCCGGCCGTGCTGCACTGCCAGACGGCCAACTCCCGGGGCTTGCCATTTGCCCAGCCCCCAGATCCCGCTCGTCAGCGTTGACCGCCATGACCGTGGCGGCGACCAGAACTACGAAGACGACGATCCTCGCTAGACCGGTGGGATCGCGATCCACCGTTGCCAGTTGGAGGGCCACGACGAGGGGCGGGATGAGCGCAACGAACGGATGACGTTTCATCAATCCCCACACGAGGAGGGCGCCGAGGCCCCAGAAGACGGCAGCGACGATGATGGTGAGGCCTGGGAACGAGAAGACCGGCTCAACACCGAACTGGATCAGCTTCCAGGCTTCTCTCAGCTCGATCTCCATCTTCTGCAGGCTCTGCACGGAGGGAAAAACGAGAACGGTCTGATTGGGAGCCAAGTAGCGGGCCGCCGCGAGGAAGAGCACGCCGCCGTTGATGAGGACCACCAAGACCGAGTGGAGCCGATAGGAAACGGTTGCCCACGTGATGATCGCGCCGAGGGCGAAGCCCGACAGCACAACGAGCTGCCACGGCGTAGTGGCGATCGAATCTCGGAGCAGCTGGGTCAGCTCCCAGAACGCGAAGGCGATCGTGGCAAGCCCGGCTAGCCAGCTGTAGCGGTAGACCATGCCCGCTCCATCGCCTCTCTCCACGCCGGCGCCCATGTGCCGCCGGGATCTGTCACCACCGTGGCCGCGCCCGTGCGAGCGAACTGCAGCGTCGCTTCGTTGTAAGAAGGCAAACTCATCGATTCACCGTAATTCGACTCTCTGGATACCACGACGGACATGACAACAGTCCGATAGAAATCTCTGCTGAGGACTCGGAACGCCCCGAGGTCGGCATCGTCGGGAGGGCCCGTGACGAGGACCATCACTCCACCTGCGATTCCTCGTCGTCTCAGCTTGGCGACCGAGATCGGCAGATCGAGGTCTTCATCGGGCTGAACGACTGCCAGCTCCTCGAGCGCGAGCGCATAACTCTCGGGCGACGAGGCCACGGTCCCGTTGCCTCTCCCAGTCCAAAGAGTGGGTGTGTAGCCGCTGGCGAACAGATGGCGGACCACCGACGCGGCACCTCGCACAGCTTGTTCGAAACTCTCCCTGGTGGCGTGATTCGCACGCCGAGGATCAAAGACCACGAGCGCTCTTGACTGCCACGGCATCTCGAGCTGCTTGATCATCAGCTCGTCGCGTTTCGCGGTCGACGGCCAATGCACCTTGCGAAGATCATCGCCGTGCTGGTACTCACGCAGCGTGAAGAAATCGTCTCCGCCTTGGTTGGCGAAGCTCGCCTTGGAACTGTTCACCGTTGGGTCCTGGCCTCTTCCGAGAGGAAGGCCGGCGAGATCCTCGACTGTCGGATAAACGACCAGGCGGTCGGGCGTGCCGGCCATGCCGCCTGACTCCGACAGGCCGAGCGGATCATGGACGCGCACCTCGGCGGGGCCGACGAGATAGATGCCCCTCGGGCGGCAGAGGATCTCGTAACGGGCGAGCATCGGTTGGTTGGGCTCGACACGATCGGCGACGAAGTGAGCCGATCCCAGGCCGTGGACGTGGTCTTCGACGGACACTTGGAAAACTCGCCGTGCTGTGATCAGGGAGACTTCGACCACGGCTCGGTCACCGTCGTGGACTTGGAACGGCGTGAGCCGGCGGTTGACGGCGACCTTCGGCGCGGCCATTCGTACGTAGGGGACACCGATCCCCACGGCGAGGAGGAGGAAGGCGCCGACGGCGAGCAGCAAACGCTCTCCGAATCCGATCCAGAGCAGAACGAGTGCTGCTCCTGCCCCGAGCGCCGCCCAGCCTCGGGTTGTCGGCATCAGCCGATCACGACTCTCCGCCCGTCGCTCCGGGCACGGGCACGGACTGGGCGATGTTCTCGAGCACCTTCTCGATGCTCACACCACGCATCTGGGCTTCCGGCCGGAGGATCAGACGATGGTTGAGGACGGGGACGAGCATGGCCTTGACGTCGTCGGGGGACACGAAGTCCCTGCCGTCGACTGCTGCCCGTGTTCTGGCCGCCCGTTGGAGATACAGCGTCGCACGGGGTGAGGCGCCGAGGAGGAGGTCGGGGTCGTTCCTCGTCGTATCGGCTATGTCGATGAGATACGACTTGACGACGTCGGCGACGTGTACTCGCCGGGCGACATCACTCATTCGTTCGATGTCGTCGGCGTGCACGACTGGTGTGAGATCGTCGTAAGTGGAGTGATCGGAGTGGGTGTGGAGCATCTCGAACTCCTTGTCCCGCGTTGGGTAGCCGATGGTGATGCGCATCATGAAGCGGTCGAGTTGGGCCTCGGGCAGCGGGTAGGTGCCTTCGTGCTCGATTGGGTTCTGCGTCGCCAGCACCATGAACGGCGGCGCCAAGTCGTGAGTGACGCCGTCAACGGTGACCTGGCGTTCCTCCATCGACTCGAGCAAGGCGGCCTGCGTCTTCGGGCTCGCTCTGTTGATCTCGTCGCCGAGCACAACGTTGGCGAAGACGGGGCCGGGTCGGAACACGAAAGCGGAGGTCTCGCGGCTGAATACGGACACGCCGGTGATATCGGACGGGAGGAGGTCCGGTGTGAACTGGATCCGCTGGAACGTGCAGTCGATCGAGCGAGCCAGTGATTTTGCCAGGAGGGTTTTCCCGACGCCGGGGACGTCTTCGATGAGGGCATGACCGCCGGAGAGGAGGCAGGTCGTCACCAGCTCGACCGTCTCGCGTTTTCCCTGGATAACGCGCTCGATGTTGTCCGTGATGGTGCCGAAGCGTTCACCGAACCACTGCAGCTCTTCCTGCGCGATGGCCAACCGCTCACCTCGGAGTTGGGGAGAGTGGATCCTAGGGCAGGGATCGACGATCGGAAACAAGGGTGTCGCTCTCTACCCTGTCTGTTGTGTCCTACGGTCCTGCTTTTCGCGAGGTTCTCAAGCACCCATCGTTGTGGCCGACCGCCATCGGATCCGTGTTTGCATTCGCACCCCGCGGATGGTGGCGGCGGCGCCCGTTTCTGCCGATCCCCGATGAACGGTTGGTGAGATGGAGACTCACGACGGCGTATGGACATGCCGATGAACCCATTGATGCCGACGACCTCGTGGCCTATCTTCGGTGGCGGAAAAAGTCCGTTACCCGAGGGTCATGGGGGTGAGGGTGGCGTGATAGTGGTTTCACTGCGCGAAGACCTGTTGAGGATTCCCGGAATCGAGTCTGCTGAGCTGGACGGCGACGTAGACAGTCCGGACGGCGTGCGCGT
>JAUVPA010000113.1 GCA_030598905.1 Acidimicrobiia bacterium | reverse complement strand
TAGGCGTCCCACAGCAGCAGCCGGACCGGCAGGAACGGATAGTGCTCGGCGCCGACGTCGCCGAGCGACGTGAACGGCGAGCGGAGGATCAGAGCCAGCGGAGGATGCTCCGTGGCCAGTCCGACGGCCACAGCCGCCCCCAGCGACTCTCCGAAATAGGCAACGGCTGTGTCGGCGTACCGCTCGGTGACCCACGACCGAGCAGCCTGGGCATCGAGCGCCAGGCCCTCCTCGCTGGGCGATCCCGGGTTGCCTCCGTACCCCCGGTAGTCCATGAGGAGGACGCCGAGGCCCTCAGCAGCCAGGCGTCGGCCGAGCTCTGCACGGTCGGCGCGGTTGCCGGCGTTGCCGTTGAACACGATGACCACCGGCTCGTCCTCTACGGGTTCATGGATCCAGGCACCCAGCGTCAGCCCGTCGCTCGTCTCGATGTTGACCTCCTGCCAACCCGGGAGCACACGCGAGACGTCCGGCACCGCGCCGCCGGGGAAATAGATCAGCCGCCGCTGCAGGAGCCACAGAGCGCCGATCAACACGATCAATGCCGCTCCGGCAAAGAGGAGAAATCGCAGCATGGCTCCAGTGTGGTCGGTGACGGGACGGGTGGCGGCCGGAATAGCATGGCTCGATGTCGCGCAGCCTCGACGCCACCGACCTTCCCATCCCTTTCGCCGTTTCGACGGGGATCATCGAGCAGTGGACGAGGCTGGCGAAGCCCGGAACCTGGTGGACGGCTGCCGCGACCATCGCCATCGCGCACCAAGCCCGTCGCGCCTCCGACGGCGAGGCACCTGAGGCGAGAGGGGATCTCCCCGAAGTCGTCGCGGAAGCGGCGCAGGTGGTGCCGGCCTCACCGACGACTATCCGGCGGGCCTGGGTCGAAGAGCTGGTCGCGTCCGCGCTCAGCTATGAGCAATACGTCGAACTCGTCGGAACGGTCAGTGTCGTTGTCGGCATAGATTCGTTCCATCGCGGGATCGGAGCCGCCCTCGAGCCGCTCCCCAACCCAACAAAGGGCGAACCATCCGGCGAGGCTCCACCGAAGCCTTTGCAGCTCCGGGATGCATGGGTACCGATGCCAGACCGGGCCTGGATCATGCGGGCTCTCGCCCTTGTTCCTGCCCAGACCGGAGCCATCGAGGATGTCCAGAGCGCCCTCTACGTGACGGGACCCGAGTTTCCCGTGCTCGATCTGAAGCGTGGCCTGGATCGCACCCAGATGGAGCTGGTTGCGGCGAGGACGTCGTTCCTCAACGAGTGCTTCTACTGAGTGTTGTCACACACCCGGCTGCTCCGTGAGAGCGCCCGCATCACAGAACGAAGCGTCGACCTCCATGCCGTCGCCGACTCCACCGTCGACAGCGGGTTGGCGGGAGGTGCCGCGCTGGTCGCGTTCACGGATGCCGCCGTGACGGGATCCGGCGGCCTGGCGATTGCTCGCACACGCCTCCGCAATGAGCTCGGCGCGGAAGCCTTGGTCGATGCCGCGGGCGTCGTCGGCACCTTCGAGATGATGAATCGGGTCGCCGACGCCACCGGTTTCACCGAAGGCACCCAATCGAGGATCGAGGACGCCGAGCTGATCGCAGACCTCGGATTCGATCGCTTCGACCACGCCAACTGAACGTAGAGTCACCCCGTGGCGAATTGCGCAGCGTGCGGAAAACCCAACGCCGACGACGCACGCTTCTGTGCCCACTGCGGTGCGGAGCTGTCCGCACGTTGTCCGAGTTGTGGTGCGGAGGTCGGCGGCGACGTCGCGTTCTGTTCGTCGTGCGGCACCGCGCTCACCGTCACATCGGCCACGGAAGAGCGCCGATTCCTGACGATCCTGTTCGCCGACCTTGTCGGCTTCACCGCCGAATCAGACGAGGCCGACCCGGAGGATGTCCGAGCGCGGTTGGTCCCCTATCACCAGAAGGTGCGCGAGGAGATCGAGCGCTACGACGGCACCGTCGAGAAGCTGATCGGCGATGGCGTGATGGCCGTGTTCGGCGTTCCGACTGCCCACGAGGACGATCCGGAACGGGCGGTTCGGGTGGCGCTGCGCATCCAGGACTCCGTTGCCGAACTCAACGAGGCCAACCCCGGCCTGGACCTCTCCGTGCGTATCGGCATCAACTCCGGAGAGGCAGTGGTGACCACGGGCGGCCAGGGTGAACGCATCGTCGGCGATGTGGTCAACACAGCGTCGCGGCTCGAATCGGTCGCCCCTCCCGGCGGCGTCGTCGTTGGCGAAGCGACCCATCGTGCCAGCGAGTTGTTGATCGACTACGAAGCAATGGATGCGGTCGAGGTCAAGGGAAAGTCAAAGCCGCTTCGTGTGTGGCGAGCCATCGAACCACGTGGTCGGTTTGGCGTCGATGCGGCGGTGCGGGCTCCCACCCCCTTCTTGGGTCGCGACAAAGAGATGGGAGTCCTCACCGAGACCTTCCACCGGGTGCTCGATGATCGGTCGATCCAGTTGGTGACGATCGCCGCCCCGCCTGGTGTGGGGAAGTCCCGTCTCGTCAACGAGTTCTGGCAGTGGGTAGACGATCGTCCCGAGATTCTGTGGTGGCGCCAGGGGCGGTGTTTGCCCTACGGAGAGGGCATCACGTTCTGGGCGCTTGGTGAGGTCGTCAAGGGCCAAGCAGGAATCCGGGAGTCGGATGATCAAGACGAGGCCCGGGGGAAACTGGCGACGGCGCTCGAGGCACTCGTCGCGGAGCCGGACGACAGGGATTGGCTGCTGGGCCAACTTGGGCCGTTGGTGGGTGCCGCGGGCGGCAGTGAGGGCAGTGACCGGGCCGAGGCCTTCACCGCGTGGCGCCGGTTCCTCGAAGACCTGGCGGCTTCCCAGCCGCTGATCATGGTGATCGAAGATCTGCACTGGGCAGACGCCGCGCTGGTCGAGTTCCTCGAAGACCTGCTGGTGTGGTCAGCCGACGCACCGATCATGGTCATCTGCACGACTCGCCCCGAGCTGTATGAGAGCCACCCGTCGTGGGGTGGAGGCCAACGCAACTCCACGACGCTCTCGCTTTCGCCGCTGACCGATGATCACATCGCCAAGCTCCTGTCCGCGTTGCTCGACCAGGCGGTCCTGCCCGCCGACACGCAGCAGGCTCTTCTCGATCGAGCCGGCGGCAACCCGCTGTACGCCGAGGAGTTCGTCCGCATGCTCAAGGACAGAGGCATGTTGCATGGTCACGGCCGCCTCGACGACGCTGACGGCGAATCAATCCCGGTGCCCGAAACCGTCCAGGCCTTGATCGGATCACGGCTCGATGTGTTGTCCGAGGACGAAGCGAGCGCGATTCAGGACGCCTCCGTCGTCGGAAAGGTGTTCTGGGAGGGAGTCCTCTCGGAGATGGCCGACGGCGGCAACTTGCGCCCGGCTTTGCGCGGGCTGGTGGAGAGGGAGTGGATCCGTCCCGTGCGGAGTTCGTCCATGGCGGGGGAGCAGGAGTATGCGTTCTGGCATGCTCTCACCCGTGATGTCGCCTACGGCAGGATCCCGAGGCGATCGCGGTCGAACAAACACCGTGGTGTGGCCGAGTGGATCGAGGCCTCGGCGGGGGAGCGGGCTGAGGATCACGCCGAGCTCCTGGCCTTTCACTATTCCAGCGCTCTCGAGATCGCGCAGGCTGCTGGGGAAAGCGATGTCGACGAGCTGCAGCGTCAATCCGTGCGCACGTTGGTCATGGCGGGAGACCGAGCCGTTCGGCTCGACACCGCCAAGGCTCTCGAGTACTACACCAGAGCCTCCGCACAGATGGCACTGGACGATCCGGGGCGGCCGGGCGTGCTCATCAAGGCAGGCATCGCCATGCAAGATGTTGGTGACACCCGGGTCATAGAAACGTTCGAGGAAGCCGCGGATCTGGCCAAGGCCCAAGGCAATCGCCTCGAGGCGGGACATGCGTTGCGTCGTCTTTCGCTCACCCGTTGGTTCCAGGGTGGCTCGAGGGCCGGCGGGGATGAAATCCGAGAAGCCATCGAGTTGCTCGAGCAGGAGCCGCCCTCGGCGTACCTCGCCGAGGCTTATGTTGGCAAGGCCGGCGGCTACATGATGCAGGGGCGCACTGCGAAGCAGTTCGAATGGGCGGACCGAGCCGTCACGGTGGCCGCCGAGTTCGGCTTCGAGGAAGCTCGGGGGCGCGGCTTGTCGATTCGCGGTATTGCCCGTTGCTCGATGGGTGATGTCGATGGCGGCATCGAAGATCTGCGGGAGTCGCTTGCGCAAGCCGAATCGTCAGCCTCGGCCGCGAGGCTCGTCTCGAGTTATGTCAACCTGGCCGACAACCTGTGGGTGGCGGAGGGTCCTGCCGTTGCCCAGGAGATCTACGACCGCTGCATCGAGGTGGTGGAATCTCGCGGCGCCTCGGCGGCGTGGGCCCGCGCCGAGTCACAGTGGACCTATTTCGACCTCGGGCGTTGGGACGACGTCCTGTCGATGTCGGAGTGGTTGCTCGACTATGAGGAGTCGTCTGGTGGATCGATGCTGGGTCCTTGGGCCCGCAGCTACAAGGCCCTCGTATCGGTGTGGCGCGGAGATATGGCGACCGCACTCGAGGAACAGGCGTTGTACCTACCGGCCCTGCGTGAGATCGGTGATCTCCAACTCCTGACGCCGGCGCAGATGATCTCGGCGCGGATCGAAGCGACGCGAGGGGATGTCGACACGGCTGTGGAACTGGTGCGGGAGTTCGCCGCCGCGACCGAAGATCGGGCCCCGCTCTATCGGGCAAATGGCTTACCTGAGGCGGTGCGTTTTCTCGTGGCGGCAGGCGCGATCGAAGAAGCTGAACGTCTCTTTGCGGGCTCGGAAGCCCCGGGGCAGCGACATGTGAACATGGTGGCCGCCGCGAACGCGATCCTGGCCGAAGCGCGCGGCGAGACCGATGATGCCCTGAGACAATACGAGGCGGTATCGAGCGCTTGGGAGAGCTTCGGCCATCCTCTCGAGGAGGCCTTAGCCCTATATGGAGCCGGCCGCTGCCTGGCAACGCTCGGCCGCGGCGCCGAAGCCGCCGACTCATTCGAGAGAGCCCAGACGATCCTCACCGAACTGGGCGCTGAACCGACAGTGGCCGAGATCGACGCCTACGTCGCCGAAGCCGCCTCCTGATCCATCCGCTCCAGCAGGCCACGCAAGTAGTTGGCTTCGCCGGCATGCTGCATGCAGTCGTTGATCACACTGACGATCCTCACCCCAACCGACACCGGCGGATCCCAACTGTGATCGAAGATCCTGTCCAGTTCTTCCGGTGTGACGGTGGCGATGTATTCCAGTGTTCGCTCCGTGACGACGTCGTGATAGGCCAACAGCACATCGGGTGAGTCGGGTCGAATCGCGGCGACCTGTTCCGGTGTGTGTCCATAGCCGTGGTTCTCGGGATCGGGATCCGTACCGAGCCGATCGGCCCACCCCTCGACGACGTAGGCCTGGGGACGATGAGCGAGTTGGCCGATGTGGTGGTCCTGGACTCGTGTCAGATGCCAAACCAGCCAGGCGATGGAGTTCGCCTCCGGATCGGGCTGATATGCGAGTTCGGCCGCGGTGCGTCCGTCGGCGGCACGATGTGTGTCTCCCTTGATGCGGCCAAAGGCGTCGGTCAGGATGTCGATTGTGTCCATGGCCCGATAGTAGATCAGGGCTCTGCGCCGTGCTCAGATCGTGGTCACCCTGTCGACCTCCAGTACAGATACGCTATGAGATCAATAGCTAATCTGTTATGATCATTCCATGCGTTCCGCATCTTTGGTCCGTGAAGTGAGGCGACGTGCCGGCATGACTCAAGCCGAGTTGGCCGATCGTGCTTCTACGACTCAGTCGGCGATTGCCCGCTGGGAAAGTGGTGGAGCCTCCCCATCGTTCGAGAATCTGCAACGGATCGCCTTGGCCGGAGGTCTTACGTTGCATGTCTCGGTGACCCCGATCGACGCCGATCACGACCGCCTCATCTCCGATGCGCTGGCGAAGTCTC
>JAUVPA010000040.1 GCA_030598905.1 Acidimicrobiia bacterium | reverse complement strand
GTAACGCTCCCCGTTCTTGCGTAAATACCGGGCGCTATACGCCGGGCATTTACGCAAGAACGGGGGGGGGGTTCTCCAGGTTGGTGACGAGGGCGGCGAGGAAACGTTGGCCGAGACCGCCGTCGATCACGCGATGGTCGTAGGACAGATCGATCGGCATCACAGGAGCAGCAACGATCTCACCGTCGCGAACCACCGCTTGTTCCGTGGCTCGGCCGCACGACAGGATCGCGGTAGTCCCGAGCGGGATGATCGGCGTTCCATGTCCGCCGCCGAGGGCACCGATGTTGGAGATCGTGAACGTCTGACCGGTGAGCTCTTGTGTGGTCGCGGTGCGTTTCTTGGCCCGGGTGGCAAGGTCGACGATGCGGTCGCCGAGACCTGCGGCGTCGAGATCGGCGGCTCCGCGCACGACAACAACGAGGAGGCCATCCTCGGTGTCCACGGCAAAACCGAGATCGTGGCTGGATCGCAGAATCAGATCTTCACCGTCGATCGTTGCGTTGAACTCGGGGAACTCGGCCAGCAATGGGAGAACGGCCCGAGCGACGACCGCTTCCAGGGGGACAGGAGCGCCATGACCCTCTACAAGATCGCGCCGGGCCTCGAGGAGGCGAGTGGCATCGACCTCCGCCTGCACCGTGACGTGTGGGATCTCCCGCCACGAGCGCGTCATGTTCTCGGCGATTGTCCGCCGTAGCCGCGACATCGCGACCCGTTCGTCGGCGGAACCCTTGCTGCCGGCTGTAGCGGCTTCGACATCGCCGCGGGTGATGGCACCGTCGGGACCCGATCCTGTGAGAGCAGCCAGGTCGACTCCGAGGTCCCGCGCCAGCTTCCTGACGACCGGCACGGCCTTGACTTGCTGAGGAGGAGAGGACGCCGCGCCGGAGGTTGTCTCAGGGGGTGCCGGTTGCTCAGAATCCCGCGGTGATGCGGCACCTTTGGCTTCCGGCTGCCAGTCCTCACCGGCCTCTCCGATGACGACGAGAATGGAGCCGACGTCGACCGAGTCGCCGGCATCACCGCCGAGGTGGAGCACCGTGCCGGCATATGGCGAGGTGATACCGACCACGGCCTTGGCGGTCTCCACGTCGACGAGCAGCTGCTCTGCGGCGATGTCGTCGCCGACCCCGACGTGCCAGGCAACGATCTCTGCGTCGGTCAGACCTTCGCCGATGTCGGGAAGACGAAACTCGTGTGCCATGGCGGGGGAGGCTACCGCCGTCCGCCACGATCACCCGACCGTGATGGCGACGACGGCCCCAATTGTGAGGATCACGCCTGCGACCTGCGACGGCAGCAAATGCTCTCGCAGCACCATGGCGGCAAGCGCGACCGTCACCGCGGGAAACAACGCCGTGATTGCTCCCACCGCCGTCAGTGGGCCCGTCTGGATCGCGATCGTGAACGCAGCCATTCCGACGACGCCGAAGAGCCCAGCGAGCACGATGTACCGGTATGACGAACGCACCGGCATGTAGGCCCTGGATGTGATCGCGGCGAAGATCGCGATGGCGGCCATAGCGGCGAGACGAGTTGCGAGGAGGGGCCACAGCCCGGAGCCGTCGCCGGTGCTGCCGAGAAGGGTGAGGCCGAAGCCGAAGCCGACGCCGGCGGCAAGACCATAAAGCGCCCCTTTCCACCGTCCTCCCCCACCAGCCGTCCGCGCCGCGCTCACGAGCGCCACACCCACGAAGCCGAGAACGATGCCCACCATCACGAACACGCTTGGCCTCTCACCATTGAGAAGACCGATGGCCACAGGTGTCGCCGCGGTCGTGACGGCCGATACGGGAGCGATGACACCGATCGGAGCGGCGGCGAACCCGAGGTAGAAGGCGATGAGGCCCATCCCGATCGCGACACCAGAGGCGGCGCCGTACGCCATGTCCGCCGTTGTCGGTGATCCCCCGACGAGCGGGATGGCGATCACGAGACCGAGAATCCCCACCGCCTGACCCCAAGCAGCGACGGCGACCGGTCTGCCCTCGCGGCTGCCGAGCGCCCCCCAGAAGTCGGCAGTGCCGATCATCACCATGGCGACGACGGCGAGCACCAGTTCGTTCACGCCGTGATCCTCAGAACAGCCACTGGAGGACCCACAACGCGACCATGCCGGTGACGATGGCCCACACGACGTTCTTCAGACGCCACGTCACCAGCCCAGCCAGGACGGCGGCGAAGAACTGGGGGTTGGTGACGGGAGAGAGATCGACGGACCCGTCGGTCAGCAGGACCGCCGGTGCTGCGATCGCGGCAAGCACTGCGGGGGCGACGTGTTGGAGAGGTGCTTCTGCCCAGGATGGGACGGGGCGGTTGCCGAGGATCCCGATGAAGGAGAGCCGAATCAGATAGGTGCCGATCCCGATGATGAGGACGACGATGAAGGCGTTCACTTCCACCACCTGGCCGCTGCAGTTCCCGCGACGACACCGGCGACCGCCCCGATGATCAGACCGGACTGATACGGAGCCGATGCCGCCATGACCGCCACACTCCCACCCACGACCGCCGCGAGCACAGCCGGTCGGTCCTTGAGCGTGGGGATGAGTAGAGCAATGAACACGAGAGGTACCGCGAACGTGAGACCCCACTCCGGCGGAATGATGGCGCCGAACATCACACCGAGCGCCGTCGTGATCTGCCACATGACCCAGAAACTCGCTGCGCCGCCAAAGAAGAAGTAGCGGCGATAGACCGGGTCGATGTGTTCCTCGTATGGACCGATTGTGATGGCATATGCCTGGTCCGTGAGGAGGTAGGGAAGAGCGAGGCGCCACCGGCTGGGGTACTCCTGAAACGCGGGCGCCAGTGCCGCGCTGTACATGAAGTGCCGGGCGTTGATCGTCAGCGCGGTGGCGATGATCACGACCGAAGCGGCTCCGGCGTTGAACAGGTCCAGTGTTGCCAGCTGAGCCGCTCCGGCGAAGATGATCCACGAAGTCGCCCACGCCAGAAACGTCCCGATCTCGGAGTTCGCCGCCGTGACACCGGTGATCAGGCCAAACGGAATCACACCGACGATGAGCGGTGTGGCGGCGCGGATCCCGTCGTTGATGGCTGTCGAAGTCTTGATGAGGCTCTCAGCTGCAGGTCAGCGGAAGTTGGCGCCGCTCTGGGCGTGGTCACGCAGGATGTCGGCCGCGGCGAAGCGCTCGCCGTGCCTTGCGGCGAGGGAGCCGAGCTTCTCGACCACGGTGCCGGCACCGACCTGGTCGACCCACCAGAAGGGTCCTCCTCGGAAGGGCGGGAAGCCGAGACCCATGACGGCAGCGATGTCCCCGTCCATCGCTGAGGTGATGATTCCCTCCTGGAGGCAGAAGGCTGCTTCGTTCACCATTGCCAGAGCGATCCGCTCCTGAATCTCGGCCTTCGGAATCTCCTGCCGTGGGCCGAGCCCCACTGCGCTATAGACGGTGTCATCGACTCCACCACGTTTGCCTTTGTCGTCGTAGTTGTAAAAGCCGCGGCGGTTCTTGCGTCCGAGCCGGTTGTCTTCGGCGAGCTGCTGACGCCATTGCGGGCCCTCCATGCGGACGCCGAAGGCGTCGACCATGACCTTGGCGATCTTGGCGCCCACGTCGAGCCCGACCTCATCCCCCAGGCGTATCGGCCCGACGGAGAAACCCCATTCCTCCATGGCTCCATCGACCGCTTCGACGGATGCGCCGTCGCCTAGCAGGAACATCGCTTCATTTCCGTACGGCCAAACGATGCGCGTGGTGTAGAAACCGGTCCCGTCGTTGACGACGATGACGGTCTTGCCTTGTGACTTGCCGTAGGCAACGGCAGTCGAGATGGCCCAGTCGGCCGTGTCGTCGGTCTTGATCACCTCGAGCAGGGGCATCTTCTCGACGGGAGAGAAGTAGTGCATGCCGAGGACCGTCTCGGGTCGTGACGAGGCCCGGGCGATATCGGCGATCGGGATGGACGACGTGTTCGAGGCAAAAACAACGTACGGCCCGGTCACACCTTCGACCTCTTGAAGCAGGGACTGCTTCAGTTCGAGGTCCTCGAACACGGCCTCGATGACCAGATCCACGTTCCCAAAGCCGGACCAGTCCGTTGTTCCGGTGACTCGGTTGGTTGCCTGCTCGCCTTCGAACGGACGCAAGCGACGCCGCTTGACACGACCAGTGACCTGACGTTCGACATGAGCGAGGCCACGGCGAACACCGGCTTCGTCCACTTCTTTCAGGCGGACGGTGGATCCGGCTTGGAGGGTGCTCGTCGTCGCGATTCCGGCGCCCATGAGGCCGCCGCCCAAGATGCCCACCTTGGACACATGGCGGGGAGGTGCTGCCGTACCGGTGAAGTGTTTCATCATCTGAGTCGCGAAGAAGATCGACTGCAGTGCTTTCGACTCCGGGGTGATGACGAGTTCGGCGAAAAACCGCGCTTCGGCGGCGAAACCGGCCTCGCGACCCTCCTCGACACCGATTCTGATGGCTTCGAGGGCACGTTCCTGGGCCGGGTAGTTGCCTTTGGTCTCGGCGAGCATCTTCTCTTCTGCCTTCTTGAAGAGCACTCTGCGGCCCATGGGGTTCTGTTCGAGGGCAAGGGATTGGAGGTGCGACGGCGCCAGGAACTCCTTCACCGATGCTGATCCACTCAGAGGCGCACCGATCGCTTCTGTAGCTCGTTTCTTGGCCACATCCAGGAGCACCTCTTTGGGCACGACCTCTGCAACGAGTCCGATCTTGAGCGCCCTTCGAGGCCGCGCCGGCCTTCCGGTCAGGATCAGGTCGAGAGCGGCGGCAATGCCGACGAGTCCCGGCAAGCGTTGGGTCGCTCCGCCGGCAGGGAGGACACCCAGGCGTGTCTCCGGCTGGCCGAGTTGGGTGCGCTTGGAGTTCGTGGCAATCCGCATCGAGGCGAGCATTGCCATTTCCAGGCCACCGCCGAGGCATGCCCCGTCGATGGCGGCGACTACGGGCTTGCCGTGTTCGAGATGCAGGTTCTCGAGCCGGTCGAGGAGGTGTCGTGCCTCCGCCACCATATCCTCGGTTTCGCCGGGATCGGTGAGCGACGCGAACCAGCCGATGTCGGCGCCGACGAGGAAGTCCTTCTTGGCCGACGTCCAGACGACGGCATGAATGTCGTCGTCCGATTCCAAGCGGTCGAGGATCGTGGCGAAATCAACGAAGATTGCCGGGCCAATCGTGTTGACCGGCTCGCCGGCCTTGTCCATCGCAACGACGGCGAGGCCGTCAGTGACGTCGAACTGGAAGTGTGTCAATTCCATGCCGGGCATCAGCGTTCGAGGACGACGGCGGCGCCGAGCCCGCCGGCGGCGCACTGGGTGACGAGGGCCGTCCCGCTGTCACGACGAACCAGCTCGTTTGCCATTGTTGTGATCTGGCGGGCACCGGTGGCGGCAAAGGGGTGGCCGAGGCTGACGGAACCGCCGTACAGGTTGAATCGGTCCATATCGATTTCCCCGATCGGCTCGTCTCGTCCGAGCCGCTCGCGGGCGCACTCTCGGGACGGGAAGGCCTGGAGATTCGCGAGAATCTGGGCAGCGAAGGCTTCGTGCAGGTCGATCACGTCGATGTCGTCGAGGGTCATCCCGGCGCGATCCAGAGCGATGGGTGTCGCGAACGCCGGACCCATCAGGAGTTGCCAGTTGGGATCAAGGGCAGCGAACGCCCACGACCTGAGGTAGGCGCGGGGGACGAAGCCGAGCCGTTCTGCCGTCTTGGCCTCCATGAGCAGCACAGCCGACGCGCCATCGGTGAGAAGGGAGCTGTTGCCGGCGGTCACCGATCCGTAGCGACGGTCGAACACCGGTCGGAGGGAAGCCAGTTTCTCGAGGCTCGAGTCGGCGCGAGGGATTGTGTCCTGCGAGACGGTCCTTTCGTAACCCGGCGGGACCGGCAGGGACATCACCTCATCCTCGAATACACCCTTTTCCCAAGCGTCCACCGCCATCTGGTGGGAGCGCAGCGCGTACTCGTCTTGGGCCTCGCGACTGATTCCATTGGCTTTTGCCATGTCCTCTGCGGACTCGCCCATCGACTTGCCCGTCGACCGATCAGCGATCGCCGGTGGGCGGGGAGCGAGGTCCTTCGGGCGGAGCTTTGTGAACGCCTTCAGCTTGCCGCCGACGTCCCTCGAGGCGTTGGCGTCCATCAGGGCGTCCACGAATGTGTCCGAGAAGAGAACGGGGGGACGGGAGAGAGTGTCGACGCCGCCGGCGATTGCGATGTCTGCGTCACCAAGGAGAATCGACTGGGCAGCGGTGACGACCGCTTGGGTGGATGTGGCACACGCCCGGGTAACCGAAAAGGCGTCTACCGACTGTGGCATGTCTGCAGCGAGGACGACCTCGCGTGCGATGTTGGGTGCGCCGATGTCGGCGATGACCGAGCCGTAGACGACCTGATCGACCTGGCCACCTTCGACTCCCGCCTTTTGCATGAGTTCGGTGACGACCGCGGTGCCGAGTTGGAGGCTTGACATCTCGCGGTAGACCGTTCCCGACTTGGCGAAGGGGGTGCGGAGTCCGTCAACGATGGCGACACGCCGACCGTAGACAACGCCGGGCTTTTTCGGTGCCATGAAGATCCCTCGAATCTTGAGCGAGCGTTCAGAATTCTATGCCTGCCGGTGGCTCTTCGAGCCGGCCTAGAGCGGTTAGTCGTTGGCTATTGGCTGTTAGCAAGAAGGACCGCCCTTAGGAGCGACCCTTCTTGCCAATGACCAATGACGAGAGACTTTCTACCAGTCCGCTTCTTGGCGGAGGCCGAAGGCGGGGTGACGCAGCCGGGACAACGCCAGCTTCTCGAGCGAGCGGACCCGGGTGGGGCCGAGATCGAGGTGTCTGCCGATCTCCTCGTGGGTGCGGGGCAGCCCGTCTTCGAAGCCAACCCTCATGGCGAGGATGTAAGCCTCGCGCTCGGGGAGGCGTCCGATCGCCTCGCGAAGAGCTTCGATCACATCGGCCTGCTCAGCTTCGGCGACGGGATCGTCCTCGTCGTCGTGGGCGACGAAGTCCCCGAGTTGGGCACCGTCCTCGCCGACGGGGGCCTCGAGCGAAACCGAGTCGTTGACCATCTGGGCCTCGAGCACGTCGTCGAGCGCCAGACCCGATTCCGCCGACAGCTCTTCAGCAGTCGGTTCGCGCCCGATCTCGGAGAGAAGCCGGCTGCGAGTGCCGTTGAGGGTCATCAGCGTGTCGTGCAGCGAGTTGGGGAGCCGGACGGTGCGCGACTTCTCAGCCACGGCACGCTGCATCGACTGGCGGATCCACCAGGTCGCGTACGTCGAGAACTTGAACCCTTTGCGCCAGTCGAACTTCTCGACCGCTCGCATCAAGCCGAGGTTGCCCTCTTGGATGAGGTCGATGAACTCGATGCCGTATTGGCTGCGATACCGCTTGGCCTGCGCCACAACGAGGCGCAAGTTCGCTTGAGTGAAACGGTCACGCGCGTGCTTGCCACGTTTGACCAGGAGCTGCAACCGCACCCGCTCCTTGCCGCGAACCGACACGGCGGCGAGCCGTTCCTCGGCTTCTCGGCCGGCTTCGAGTGCCTGAGCGAGCTCCACTTCTTCGTCGGCCGTGAGGAGCTCGTGATTGGCGATCTCGCTGAGGTAGCGCGTCAGGCTGTCGCCAACCTCGATGGGCTGCTGCTCCAGCTTCCTCATGCTCTTCCTTTTGACTGCTGTACTTGTGAATGTATTCACATAATCTCCGTTTGGGAAACGCTCCGGGAGCGTGTTGTGTTCCACCCGTCCCGGGCGTAGTTCGTTTATAAGACGACTTGGGATGTATTTCGGTTCCCGACCGGTCCTCGGGACGTCAGCCGTAACACGAGGAAAGGTTGGTCGTTCGATGGGAATCGGCGCAAGCGCTGCAACAAAAAGCGCCGCGCCAACCAGCGCAAACGGCATCGTAGGCGATTCTTCGCCTTCTGCCTAGGCCCCTTTTCTGCGCGTCCGGCGTACGTAGCGGGTCGGTAGGCCCGTTATATACGCCAGACGGGTCTTCCGCGGCGGATGACCAGGACCGGAGAGGTGAGCGTTCCCACCTTTTCGGTGGGATTTTCGGCGAAGAAGACGGCGTCGGCGCGGGCGCCCGGAGCGAGGACGCGGTCGACTCCGAGGTAGTCGTAGGCCGCCGTCGAGGCGGCCTTGACGACGGACGCGGGGTCCAGTCCATAGTCGGCGAGTCGAACGGCCTCCTCGGCAACTCGGCCGTGGGGGACGGCGAGGTCGGTGCCGGTCAGGATCGTCACGCCCAACTCCGCTGCGAGCGGCAACAGCTCACGCACGTTGTTGAGGCCATCGACGAGCAATCTGCCACCCGAGCTTTCCTCTCCGAGAAAGTCGACGAGCGCTTCGACACCGAGCACGGTCGGGACCCAGCAACCATTCCGAGCGGCGAGGCGGCGCAGATCGGACTCGGACATGAACGGTCCGTGCTCCACCGAGTCGACGCCCCCTTCGATGACCGGTGCGATGCCGGCAGGAGCCAGCGTGTGCGCCGCCACCCGACATCCCGCCTCGTGAGCGATCCCGACCGCAGTTGCGATCATCTCCGCAGAGAAGTTCGCCACCGGTCCGATTCCGCGACGCGGCCAGTCGGCGACGATCTTCACCCAGCCGTGCGGACCACACGCCGCGGCGACGGCCGCGGCGAGACCGGCTCCGTCGACCTCGACCGCGAAGTCGGGGTAGTAGCCGCCCTGGGCAGCGATCATCCGGCCGGCCATTTGGATCTCGGGGCGCTTCTCGGGCGGTGTGTCCAGGATCTCGAGGGTGACGTCGCTGGCGGATCCCTTGTCACAGATGAGCAGCACACCGTGTTCGATCTGGGCCCAGGCATGACGCACGGTGTTGGCGCGAATCAGCTGGTCACTGGGACCTGCCTCGCCGAGGCCGACCATGCCGAGATGGGCGTGACAGTCGGCAAGGCCGGGGAGGGCGTAGAGAGCGGCGGTGGGGAGCTCCTCGTCGATGGTGACGGTGTCGGGGTCGGCGAACAGCTCACCGTCGATCGCGAGGGGGATCGGCTCGGCTCCGGGCTCGCGAATAGTGACAAGCTTCGCCATGTCGGGTGAATCTAGGAGTCTGCTCAGCGGGCTCCTAGAGCGAATAGCCTGCCGCTCATGAATTGGCCGTTCCCGCCACCGATCAAGACGATGGAGGCTCGGGTGCGCGAGACGATGCCGCAGCCTCCCGGATGGGCCTACGAGCCGAAGTGGGACGGCTTTCGCGCTGTCGCATGGAGCGACGACGTCCGACTCGACAGCCGCAACCAACGACCCCTGCTCCGCTACTTCCCCGAGCTTCGGTCCGCCCTGGAGTCGCTTCCGTCAGGAACCGTTGTCGATGGAGAGATTGTCGTCGTCGTCGACGCCGTGCTCTCCTTCAACACTCTGCAGAATCGACTCCATCCGGCCGAATCTCGCGTCAACCTGCTCGCCGGGGAGACACCGGCCGAACTGGTTGCGTTTGATCTGCTCGCCGACGGCGGAGACGACGTGCGAGATCGACCGTTTATGGAGCGCAGGGAGCGTCTGGAAGCTCTCGTGGCCGGCTTGGAGCACCCCTGGAACCTGACACCGTCGAGCACCGACATCGACGTTGCCGGGCGCTGGTTCGACGAGTTCGAGGCGGCAGGTTGTGATGGCATCGTTGCCAAGAAGCTGGACGGGGTCTACGTCGGCGGCAAGCGAGAGATGCTGAAGATCAAACATCGCCGAACCGTCGACTGTGTCGTGGGCGGCTACCGGGTGCACAAAGACGGCGGCAAGATCGGGTCGCTGCTGCTGGGTCTCTTCAACGACGCGGGCGAGCTGCACTTCATCGGCCATTGCTCGGGTTTCTCCAGCCAGGACCGCACGGAGATGCTGCGCCAGTTCGAACAGCTGGCCGTCGAGGAGTCGTTCGGAGGCGGGTCCGTCAGGGTGCCGGGAGGTGAGAGCCGCTG
>JAUVPA010000035.1 GCA_030598905.1 Acidimicrobiia bacterium | reverse complement strand
CGCTCGGTTGGAGAGCACCCGAAAGCGGCGGACACAGTCGGCATCAACGTATATCGCACCCGTTACCGCAACGTGATCTACGGTGGATTCATCGCCGGTTTCGGTGGCGCGTTCCTCACGCTTGCCCAGGTTTCTCGCTTCGAAGAGAACCTCACAGCCGGCATCGGCTTCATTGGCCTCGCCGCAATGATCTTTGGCCGTTGGATGCCGCTCGGTGTTCTCGGGGCGGGATTGGTGTTTGGCTTCGCGCGCGCTCTCCAGCAGAAGCTGGGCATTCTGGGGACCCCCATACCGTCGGAGTTCCTCTCGATGACGCCCTACATCGTCACGATCATCGTGGTAGCCGGTGTGGTCGGCCGAGCACGGCCGCCCGCCGCAGACGGCCAGCCCTACATCAAGGACTAGTGGTCTGTCGCCGCGGCATCAATTAGGCGACAGACCACTAACGCTCGGTGCCGAAGAAGCGGACGCCTTGGAGGGCGAGCTCATCAAACGGCGGCTGGTCGTCCGCCGACTCGGCCGTAAATGTGGAGAGCACACGGACCAACAGGTCCGTTGTTTCGAGGCTCGCCACCTGAACCCGTTGCTCTTGGTTGGTGTTATCGAGGCGAAGGTTGATCTCCACTGGCAAGTCGTCCACGGTGATCGAGAAACCCTGGATCTTGTAATTTCGCTTGAAGCGAACCTCGTCCTCGAGGTTCTGGAAGGCGATTTCCTTGAGCGTGACGGGCCGCGGGAATCGGAACCGGAGCCACGCATCCTTGCCCCGCAGCCCTTCGTCGTTCCACGAAGTGCTGGGGTCACCGTCGATGAGGTTCGTCGCTTCCCAGCCCTGGAGCTCGGACGAGGCCTCCACGGAGCTGGCGAACACCTCGGTCACCACCGGCGGGATGGTCGAGGATGAAGTTGTCGACGAAGTGCTTGCGGCAGTGGGATCCTCGCTACCACCGCGGAAGATGTTGAACATAAGTGCCCCTAGGGCTACGACGAGCACGACTGCTGCGAGAACTCCCAGCGCTCTTCCTCCCGGCGACGTCCTCGACATGGGAGGGGGAGCGATGGGGAGGGGATCCTGGCTCAGACGGGCGCCGCACTGCTCGCAATGGCGATTGAAATCGGGGTTGGATGCGCCGCACGACGGGCACATGACGGCGCCGATGGCGGGTTGCTCGGCGGTCTCGGCCGTATTTCGCCCGCCCGAAGTGCGGGGTGGTTCGGTTTCCGGGGGCGCGTCTGGCAGCTCGAACGGCTCGAAGAGGTCGTCGAATTGGTTGTCGCGATCGTCTGTCATATTGGTCCTCGGGTGGTGCGCCTCGTGGAGATCAAGGTCGGCCTAGGCGCGCCACCCTGTATTGTGCCATTGATGTCGTTTTTCTCGCTTGTGAGCGTGGCCGAGCAGTGGAACTTCTTCGGGCTCTTTTTCTTCTGGTTACTGGTTTTTGGTCTTGCCTACGTCATCCGCTGGATGATCCTCAGGCTGCCCGACTGACGTCGGTCAGCAGCTACCCGCTGTCAGCAATCGGCTGTCGGCTGCAATTTTCTGGCCGATAGCTGAGAGCCGATAGCCGACAGCCATTTCTGTCGCACCCCCTCGATACCTTGGTCAGACAACGACGAAGGGTGACGAATGACCACCTATCGCTGCACCTCGTGCGGCTACCAGACCGCTCGATGGATGGGTTTCTGCCCCCGATGTACCGGGGGAGCGCTCGAAGAAACGGCGGCGACCTCGGTCGGCAACGCCGTGCCTCTGGTGCCGGTCGGCGATGAACGACGAGCCAAGACCGGCCATCTCGAAGTGGATCGTGTCCTCGGCGGCGGCGTCGTTCCCGGCGCGGCCTTGTTGCTGAGTGGAGAACCGGGCATCGGGAAGTCCACTCTTGGGCTGCAGCTGGCGGCGTCTATGGCGACGGACGGCGCCCCCACACTCGTCGTGTCGGGTGAGGAGTCGGCCCATCAGGTTGGCATGCGGGGCCGACGCATCGGTACCGACCTGTCGGCCGTGCTCATTTCGAGCGAGAGAACGGTTGCCGGCATCGTTTCCCAAGCAGCCTCGGTGAAACCTGGCTTGCTCGTCGTCGACTCGATTCAGACCGTTGAGGCGGGCTCGGGCAACGGGATCGGTGGACCCTCTCAGGTGCGTGGCGCCGCGGCAGCTCTGATCACCTTCGCGAAGGACTCGGACGTGCCCGTGCTTTTGATCGGACACGTCACCAAGGATGGATCGATCGCCGGCCCCAAGCTGCTCGAGCACATGGTGGACGTGGTGATGTCTCTGGACGGTGAAACCGATGCTGGGCTGCGTTTCCTCCGAGCCTCCAAGAACCGGTTCGGCTCTGTGAACGAGATCGGTGTCTTTGCCATGACCGAGTTCGGGCTCGAAACCGTGCCTGATCCAAGTACAGCGCTTGTCGATGGACGCGACGCCACTGCTCCCGGCAGCGTGTTGTTTCCGACAGTCGATGGACGTCGGTCGATGCTTGTCGAGGTGCAAGCGCTCACGGTCCGAACCGACCATCCGCAGCCGAGACGGAGCGCAAAGGGGGTGCCTCCGGCTCGGCTGCACCAAGTGCTCGCCGTGCTCGAGAGACACGCCGGTGTCGCGACACGGGGCCACGACGTGTATTTGTCGGTCATGGGCGGGGTTCGCATCGCCGAGCCCGCCGCGGATCTGCCGATAGCTCTTGCCGTCGCGTCGTCGGTGTCGGCGGAGCCGGTCGGGTCGGCAGCCGCCTGGGGAGAGGTCGGGCTCACCGGAGAGTTACGGTCGGTGGTGCGTTCCGATGCCCGCCGTCGAGAGGTCCACCGCTTCGGCGTCGATCAGATTCTTGCTCCTGGGGAGGGGGTGCGTCGGATCGAAGAGGCCGTGAGCCTGCTGAGTCTCGGAGACGATCGGGTTCGACAACTGGGTCTCGTTCGGTGACGGCCGGGAGGGAGGTCTTCCGCTAGCCTCCGGCGGCGATGATGCCCAAGTCCGCCGTGCCGCTCGATGTACTGCGGCGTTTTGCTCCTGGAACCCCGCTGCGTGACGCGGTGGAGTTGATTCTCCGACAGGGGACCGGTGCCCTCATCGTGGTCGGGTTTGGTGACGACATCGAATCCGTTTCTTCGGGCGGCTTTCGCCTCGACGCTGCTCCTTTCACTGCGCAACGGATCGCCGAATTGGCGAAGATGGATGGCGGCATCGTCGTCGACGACGAGAGCGGCATCATCTCTGCCGCCAACGTACATTTCATCCCTGATCCGACGATCCGGACCGACGAAACCGGTACTCGTTTCCGAACGGCAGAGCGCCTGGCACTACAGACCGGCCGGCCGGTGCTGGCAGTCTCCGAGGAGGGCCGGCGATTCGCCGTCGTCTACACCGGTGGCGACCGATTCCCGCTCCAGAACCCAACGTCTCTTCTGACTGAGGCGAACCAACGCCTTCAGTCGCTGGAGCGCTTGCGGCGCCAGATGGACGAGGCGGAGGAGCGCCTGACCCGGTACGAGATCGACGATGTTGTCCTGCTCCGGGACGCTGTGATCGTGATCCAGCGTGCAGCACTGATCCTCAGGCTGTTGTCGGATCTGGAGACGCTGGCCGTCGAGCTTGGGGATGAGGCATCTTTGATTCGTATCCAGGCATCAGACCTGGTGGCAGGGGTCGAGCTGCTCACCGAACTCGTCAACTACGACTACCAGCGGCGGCGACCCCGCAAGGGTTCGAGCGTCTATGCCCGGCTGAACGAACTCGACAACGAGGACCTCTACCACACCCAGACCGTCGCAACGGCACTCGGCCTGACGCCTCTCGACGAGTCGGTGCATCCACGCGGGGCGCGAGCGCTGGCGGGCGTCCCGCGGCTTCCGGCCTCGGTACGTTCGGCGCTGATCCACCGATTCGGCACGCTGCAGCGACTACTTGATGCCCCAGTGGATCAGCTTTCCGAGGTCGAGGGAGTCGGTGCGGTGCGCGCCGGCCAAGTGCGCACCCATCTCGATCGTCTCGACGAAGTGAGGCTTGCCAGCGACCTCGAGGACTGAGCCGACGCCCGTCCGTCGCCGCCTCTGAGGGACAGCGCCGCGCCCCAAGTACACTCTGCGGCCGTCCGCGATCCCAGGAACCCTGTGGCCACCAAGAAGACAACCACCGCGAAGAAGGCCGCGCAGAAGACGACGACGTCGAAAACAGCCGTGGCCAAGAAGACCTCGACAAAGGCGCCGGCCACGAAGGCGCCGGCCAAGAAGGCGGCGGTGAAGAAGGCTCCGGCCAAGAAGGCGGCGGTGAAGAAGGCTCCGGCAACAAAGGCTCCGGCAACGAAGACCTCTACCGTGAAGAAGGCCGCGGTGAAGAAGGCGCCCGTCGCGAAGAAGCAGCCGCTGCCCTTCAAGGTGGGTGACAAGGTCGTCTATCCGCATCACGGCGCGGCGACGATCGTGAAGAGAGAGAAGATCGAGTTCGACGGCCAGAAGCAGGACTACTACGTCCTGGAAATCGTGACCGATCAGCTCATCGTTCGTGTCCCCACAGCCAACGCTCTCGAGAGGGGCGTGCGCCCGGTCATTTCGAAGAACAAGGCCCGCCAAGTGTTCCAGACACTGAAGGCTGAACCGCAGGAGGCGGGAGCCAACTGGTCGCGCTGGTACAAGCTGCTCACCGAAAAGATCAACAGCGGCGACATCTTCCAGGTTACCGAGGTCGTTCGCGACCTCGACTATGCCCAGAAGATCAAGGGCATCTCTCCGGCGCTGAAGCGCATGCTGGCCAAGGCGCGTTTGATCATCACGTCTGAGTTGCAGTTCTCCCTGGCCATCAGCGAGGAAGACGCGGTGAAGCGGCTCGACCGAGCACTTCCCGACGTCGAAGTCCCCGTCGACGCCCGCTAATTCGCGCGGCCCATTGACTCGCGCGCCGCTAGGGCGGCGCAACACGCTACGCCATGAGTTCGGTTGTTGATACTTCGACCATCCACCGGACCCGCGTGTAGCGCTTGAGGCTCGCTCCTCTTCAACCGATAAACATTCGGCGCGCACAGGAAGGGTTCGACGTGCTCGTCGAAGCGGTACGGCTTCTCATCACCCTCGCCACGACGGCCATCGGGTTCAGCATCGGTTCGTCGTGGAATGAGCTCTTTCCCAGCAGCTCGTTTGACGCCGACGCGGCGATGATCTGGCTCGTGATGCTCGGAGCCGGTGTCGGCTACGTCTTCGGCGGTGTCGTCGGCCGGGGAGTGGCCCGGGCCATGGAGGACGCGCCGCTGTGGTTCAAGGACGCTTCCGGCGCCCAGCTCTTCGCAGGAGGCTTCGGTGTTGTGGTTGGGATCGTGCTGGGAGTGGTCCTGGCAGCGCCGCTCGTGGCTCTGCTTCCCCCATTGGTCGGGTGGCCGCTGGGAACACTCACCGTTCTCGTGGTTGCCGCGCTGGCGTCACGTGTCTTCGCCTCCCGCGCCGACGATTTCTCGATGGCGACCCGCACCGGCCACAGCCGGCGAGGGGCCCAGATCGGTGGAGCCGCGTTCCTTGTCGACTCGTCCGCAGCCATCGATGCCCGCATCCTCGAGCTTGCTCGTGCGGGTCTTCTGGCCGGGCACACGATGGTTTCCGCCTTCGTCATCGATGAGTTGCAAGGTCTCGCCGATGCAGCCGACGACAAGATCCGTAGACGTGGCAGACGTGGACTCGACGTCCTCGACGCACTCCGTGACACGCCTGGTGTTGGCTTCGAGGTGATCGAGGACTCCGTCCCTGAGTTTCCCGACGTCGATGCCAAGCTGCTCGCCCTAGCGGCCGATCTCGATGCTGCTCTGGTGACGACGGACCACAATCTGGCGCGTGCGGCCGGCCTACGCGGGGTGACAGTCGTGAACCCCCACTCCCTCGCCGAGTCGCTCCGGCCGGCTCTGACGAAGGGCGACCGTGTGACCCTTCAAATCGCCAAGGAAGGCTCCGAACCCGGCCAGGGAGTTGGATACCTCGATGACGGCACCATGGTGGTGGTGAACGGCGCCGCGGATAACATCGGCCAGATGTTGGAAGTGGAGATCGCCAACATGCTCAGCACCAACGTGGGCCGAATGGCATTCGCCCACCCGGCGGCGTGAGCACCTGGGCGGTCCTCGTGGCCGCCGGATCTGGGGCTCGCTTCGGTGGTGCCAAACAACTCACGATTGTCGGCGGCAGACCATTGTGGCAATGGAGCCACGACGCGCTTCTTGCCGGGGGTATCGATGCTGTTGTCGTCGTCGGCGAGGTCGACGGTGGTGTCCCCGGAGGCGAACGACGCCAGGACAGTGTCGCCGCAGGGCTTGCCGCCGTGCCACCAGATGCAGATCTGATTCTTGTGCACGACGCTGCCAGACCGGTGTTGAAGCCGGAGCTCGTCGGGCGTGTTCTCTCCGCTCTCGGCTCGGCTTTGGCGGTGATCCCCGCCGTTGCCGTTACGGACACGCTCAAGGTCGTTGACGGCGGCATGGTCACGGCAACGCCTGACAGGGCTTCGTTCTCGGCCGTGCAGACACCCCAGGGCTTTCACGCGGGCGTGTTGCGCCGTGCGCACGCCGAAGTGACCGAGACCACGACGGACGATGCCGCGATGGTGGGACTGATCGGAGTACCCGTGGCGACGGTCGAGGGCGACCGGGCGAACATCAAGGTGACCTATCCGGGCGACATCGCCATCGTAGAGGCACTACTCGAAGGAGCCGATCAACGTGTTGGCACGGGCTTCGACATCCACCGGTTCGGTGGTTCACCGCCCGTGCGTCTTGCCGGTATCGAGGTTGATGTGGATCGAGGCCTCCAGGGGACAAGTGACGCAGATGCCGTTGCCCACGCGGTGGCCGACGCGATCCTCGGTGCGGCAGCGCTCGGAGACCTCGGAGCCCACTTTCCCTCGAGTGACGAACGCTGGCATGGAGCAGATTCGATGGAGATCCTGGCCCGTGTCATGACGATGGCCGGCGAAGCGGGCTACAGAGTCGGAAACGTGGATGTCACCGTTGTTGTGCAGGACATCCGCATTTCGCCGCATGCGGCGGCAATGGTCGAGCGACTGGCAGCAGTGCTGGGCGTGGATCCGAGCCAAGTGTCGGTTAAGGCGACGACAACCGATGAGGTCGGCTGGATCGGCGCCGGAGAAGGCCTAGCCGCTCAGGCCGTCGCCATCGTCAAGCGCTAGCGAGTGCCTCCCGAGCCGAGGCCGGATCGTCGGTGATGATGACATCGACACCATCGCCGGCGAGACGTCGAACGTCTTCGGGCGCATTGACCGTCCACACCACGCATCGCAAACCAAGGTCATGAATGGTGGCAACCGCAGCGGCGTCCTCGACCCAGGCAAGCGGAACGTTGGCTGCGTCGTGCCCGTCTCGTGCTGCCCAAACAATGCCGCGCTGCGGGTCGGACGACGTGAAGAGCTGACCCGTCAACAGATGGGGCGCGGTCTCTTTGACGCGGCGGATGGAAAGGGCATCGAATGAGGAGACCAGCACCGATTCGTCGATGCCGTGGCGGGCGACAATGCCGGGAATCGCCGCGGCGATGCGCCGTCCCCGGTCGAAGGCTGGGCCGCGGAGCTCATTCTTTATCTCGATGTTCATGAAACAGCGTCCGGCGATGGTCTCGATGGCCTCTTCGAAGTCCGGTATCTGCGGATCGACGTCCTTCAACCGCTCCCTATGGACCTTGGCGATCACGCCGGCCTCGGGATGGACCTCGTCGTGGTACACGATCAACCTCGCATCGGCCGTCGCCTGCACATCGAGTTCGATACCGTCCGCTCCGTGTGCGATCGCCGTCTCGAAAGCGTCGATGGTGTTGTCTCTCGCGTGGGCACGCGCACCGCGATGGCCATAGATCAACAGTCCGGGCCCGAGAGGCGAAGTCATCGTGCCAACTATGGCAGCGGACCCGCCGGTAGGCACCGTTACCATTCTGCAGCCCATGCACCTCTACACAACGCTCGATCGCGCCCGGGTGCCGCTGGAGACCCGCGACCCGGGGAGAGTCGGGATCTACGTGTGCGGGCCGACGGTTCAATCCGCGCCGCATCTGGGTCACGGCCGTGCAGCAGTCGCCTTCGATGTGTTGCGTCGTTTCCTCGAGTGGCGCGGCTTCGACGTCGTCTATGTGCAGAACGTCACGGACATCGAGGACAAGATCATTGCCGCCGCAGCCGAGGAGGGCATCGACACCAAAGTTGTCGTCGATCGGGCGTATGAGGCGTTTTCCACCGCTTACGCCCGCCTCGGGGTGAAGCCGGCAACAGTGGAGCCGCGGGCAACTGATCATATTGACGACATGATCGAGCTGATCGAGGGGCTGATCGACCGGGGTCACGCCTACGAGACCGAGGGGGACGTGTACTTCGCCGTCCGCTCATACGCGCCGTACGGCAAGCTGTCGCACCACGATCTCGACGACCTGGTGGCCGGATCGCGCGTGGAACCCGGCGAGCTCAAACGCGACCCTCTCGACTTTGCTGTGTGGAAGGCTGCAAAGGCAGGCGAACCTGAGTGGGAGTCGCCTTGGGGAGCGGGGAGGCCCGGCTGGCACATCGAGTGCTCCGCCATGGCGCGTCGGTACCTGGGCGACGACTTCGACATTCACGCTGGAGGGCAGGATCTGATCTTCCCTCATCACGAGAACGAGATCGCTCAAGCCGAAGCCGCCACGGGACAAACCTTCGCCCGCTACTGGATGCACAACGGGATGCTCAACCTCGCCGGTGAGAAAATGGCCAAGTCGACGGGCCACGCTGTTGGTCTTCTCGATGCGCTTGACCGGTGGACGCCGGAGGCAGTGAGGCTCTTCTATCTGCGAACGCACTATCGCAAGCCTCTCGAGTTCTCAGAGGAGGCGCTTGGTGATGCAGAAGCATCGCTGGCTCGATTGTGGGCCTTTCGGCGCCGCGTTCCCGGCCCGGTCGAAGATGCCGCCGATCAGCAGACACTCGACTCGTTCACGACGGCGATGGAAGACGACCTCGATGTTGCAGGTGGCCTCGGTGTGCTCTTTGACGCAGTGCGAGAAGGGAACCGCCTACTTGACGACGGCTCCGACGCCGGGACCCTCATTGCTGCCTATGACGAGATGATCGAGGTGCTTGGCCTCGACGAGCCGGCATCGGATCTGGTCGACCTCGAAACTTCGCTGGCTGAGATCGCACAGCGTTACGGAGCAACCGAGCCGACGATTGGAAGCCTCATCGAGCGCCGTACAGAAGCACGAACGGAGCGCGAGTGGGTGACCGCAGATTCCATCCGAGACGAACTCGCCGAGATCGGCATCACCCTGGAGGACACCGCCGATGGCGTCCGCTGGCATAGGTCGTAAGGTCGAAGGCCTGCACGCCGTCACGGCCGCGGCAGCTTCAGGGCGCATCGAGCATCTGTACGTCGAGGAATCTCGGCTGCGCCGCCCCGAGTATCAGGCTCTTGTCGACCTTCTCGGTTCGCTCGCCACCGTGGTTGCAGATGTGCGTCCGTATGCCGAGACCTCAGCGCCACAAGGCGTCGTCGCTGAGGCCACGCCGATCCCCGGCGTCACTTTGAAAGAGGCGGCTGCACGAATCGACCCCGCGGCCGTCCTGGTTCTCGACCACCTCGAGGACGTCAGGAACGTCGGCGCCGCCGCTCGCACGGCTTCAGCCGCCGGGATTCCCGCCATGGTGGTGCCGTCGCGCCGGTCGGCACCGCTCGGAGCTGCTGCATTCAAGGCCGCCGCTGGAGCCCTCGAACATGTTGCCGTTGCCGAAGTCTCTTCGACGGCCAAGGCCGTCGAACAACTGCGTTCGCTGGGGCTGTGGATCGTGGGGCTCGACGGTCGCGCCGAGCGCCCGATCTTCGATCTGGATCTCCTCGGCGAACCGGTCGCCGTTGTCATCGGCGCCGAGGGCACAGGTTTGAGCCGCCTTGTGGCGGAGCGATGTGATCAGCTGGTACGGATTCCGATGGCGGGCGAGACGGAGAGCCTCAACGCTTCGGTGGCGACGGCCTTGGCCGTCTACGAGATCGCCCGGGTCCGTGGTTCGCTGACCGAACTCGCGTAACCAACGAGCGTATGCGCCCTACGGCTAGCCCAGAACGGGTTACCCTCAGCGCCCTGCCGGGTTAGCTCAGTTGGCAGAGCAACAAACTTGTAATTTGTAGGTCACCGGTTCGATTCCGGTACCCGGCTCCACCTACGCACCCAGCGCGTCGGCAATGATGCGAGACCAAACCTCGAGTCCGGCAGAACTCGGGTGATAGCCGTCACTGCGCAGCAGGGAGTCGTCGGTGACGGCGACGGCCTTCCAGTCGATGATCGTTGCCCCATGCCGTTCGGAGGCGACGACCAATGTGGCGTTGACCTGGTCCTCCCAGTCACGTGGGACATGCACGTTGACGAAGATCAGCTCGGCG
>JAUVPA010000143.1 GCA_030598905.1 Acidimicrobiia bacterium | reverse complement strand
ATCCACGGCACAGCACATAACACGAACTATTCGGCGGCAAAGGCGGGGGTGATCGGGCTCACCAAGGCGCTCGCCCGCGAATGGGCGCCACAGGGTGTCAACGTCAACGCCATAGCCCCCGGCTACATCGAGGGCACCCGGCTCACAGCCGTACGGGGCGAAGGGGACAAGTTCGGGATACCTGAGGACATTTTGCCCCGCATCGTCGAACAGATCCCGATCGGCAGGCCGGGGACGGCGAAGGACGTCGGTGCCCTCGCCGCGTTTCTGGCGTCAAGTGAGTCCGACTATCTGACCGGCCAAGTGATCGAGCTCCATGGAGGGCTCGAGATCATCAAGGTGGTGTGATATGACCGACAAGCTGGCCACGCTCGAAGATGCGGTCGGCGATCTGGTTTCAGACGGCGATGTGGTCGCCTTGCAGAACATGGCGACACAAGCAGCTCCCATGGCCCTTGTTCGTGAACTGATCAGGCAAGGCAAGCGCGATCTCGGACTGGTCGTCCTCGTTGGAGGAATGGCGGTCGACTGGCTGGCTGCGGCCGGAACGATCAACCGGCTCATCGGAGCGGCCGTCTCGATGGAGCAGTTTGGCTTGTGCCAGCAGTATCGAGCGGCGGTTGAGCGAGGAGACGTGACCGTTGAAGAGCTGTCGGAGACGGCCCTCAACGCCCGGCTCGGCGCCGGGGCACGCAACCTGCCGTTCCTCCCCACCAAGGGACTGATCGGCACCGACTTGATCGATCAGAGCGAGAACCTCGTTCTGATCGACGATCCCTTTGGCGGTCGACCCGTGGTCGCCTGCCGGGCCCTCGTGCCCGACGTCGCGCTCGTCCACGCCCATCGCGCCGACCGCGAGGGGAACATCCAGTACGAGCCCACGATTCTGTGGCCGGACATTGGCATCATGCCGAAGGCAGCACAGCGGGTGATCGTCACCGCGGAGGAGATCGTGGACACCAGCCGAATCCGCGAGAATCCGGACCGCACGGTGCTGCCGGGTTTCATCGTCGACGCTGTTATCGAGGTGCCATATGGTGCGCATCCGACCTCGTTCTACCCCCGTTACGGATACGACACGTCATTCCACATGGCCTGGGCAAAGGTCGCCCGCGACGCCGAAGCCGCCAAAGGATTCCTCGATCGCGTCGTCCGCGAGCCGGACACACAGGCCGAGTACCTGAACGCAGCCGGTGGGGCACAGATGATCGCAGCCATCGAGCGGTGGAGGACGACATGAGCGACTGGCAATCGAGCCCGACCGCAACCGATTACACGATCGACGAGCTCATGATCACCGTTCTGGCCCGGCAGTTCACCAACGAAGATCAGGCCTGCAACGGAATGGCTTCTTTCCTTCCCGTTTCGGCGTTCATGCTGGCCAGGCTCACCCATGCGCCGCATCTCACGTGGCTCGCCGGTGCCGCCGGACTCGAACCGAAAGCCAGCAAGGTTCCTGCTTCCACTCTCGAGTCGCCTCTGTGGGCGGACTCCGTCATGTACATCGAGCAGTACGGCGACTTCTGGAACTACGCACTCAACGGTCGGTGGTTGACGAAATTCTGTGTCGGAGCCGCCCAGCTCGACCAGTTCGGCAATGCCAACAACTCGATCATCGGATCTGACTACCACCGCCCGAAAGTCCGACTTCCCGGCACCGCCGGGCTCGGCGACATGGGATCGATAGGCAAGCTGCTCTACTACTGGAATCCCAACCACGGCCCGAGGAGCCTCGTCGAAAAAGTCGACTTCATCAGCGCCGCGGGGTATCTGGGAGGGGGATCAGAGCGTGAGGACATGGGGCTGACCGGCGGGCCACAGCTGGTTGTGACGAATCTGGCCGTCCTCGATTTCGAACCCGACTCGAAACGGATGCGTCTTCAGTCGGTGCACCCCGGCACGACGGCTGAAGAGGTGCAGGAAGCTACCGGCTTCGAGCTCGTCACACCCGAGTCCGTGCCGGAGACAGCGCCGCCGTCGGTGGAACAAGTGCGCTTGATCCGGGAAGACATCGATCCCGACGGAATGCGCAAACGGGAGTTCCGATGAGGGGGCACCCGTGACCGTTGAGCTGGGTGTTCCCGGCCAGATCATGCCTCCGGCAGATCGGGCGATCGACCTGGCCAAACGCAACGAATCCGATGGGTTCGACGCCATCTGGTGGCCCGACCACTTGATGGGGTGGCACCCCGATTCGGTGTGGACGGAGGACATGACACCCCTGGCCGCGTACCAGCCCAACCCCCACCAGTACTTCGATCCTCTGGCCATGATGGGCATCGTCGGTTCTCAGCTCGAGAAGGCTCGGGTCGGCGTGGTCGTCACCGACCTCATTCGGCGCCAGCCGGCCGTTCTCGCCCAGACCATGCTGACGCTGGACCATGCAACGAAGGGCCGCGCCATTCTCGGCCTCGGGAGCGGCGAGCGGCTCAACATCACGCCGTACGGAATGTCATTCGATCGACCCGTCGGAAGGCTCTCCGAGGGCATCGACATCATCCGCATGCTGTGGGGAGCCGAGGGCCCCATCTCCTATGAGGGCCAATACCACCGCCTGGAGAACGCCGTCTTGGGGCTGCAGCCCTTCGGGGACAGTCCCCCGGAGATATGGACCGCCGCCCACGGCCCCCGCATGCTCCGCCTCACAGGAACGAAGGCCGACGGATGGCTCCCCACGAAACACACGACAGCCGAATATGGCGCAATGCTCGAGACGATTCACACCTCCGCAGCCGAGGCGGGCCGTGACATCGAGCGCTTCACACCCGGCATGCTTGGCTACGTCCTCGTCGGCCCCGACGAAGCGACGGTCGAGCGGCTCAAGAACCAGCCCCTCGTCCGCATGCTGTGCGTCTTGTTGTCGAGCGAGATCTATCGCCGCTTGGGTCTCGAGCCTCCGCTGGCAACGGACTCGGGATGGCACGGCTTCATACCCACAGAGGTCCCCCGCGAGGAGTCGGAGAGGATCATCGAGGCGATACCGCCTCGCGTCGTTGATTACTACGCATTTTGCGGCACTCCAGAACAGATCGCCGACGAGATCTCCTCGTTCCGCGACGTCGGCCTGCGTCACCTGGTGATGTGGAACATCACCGCGTTCGGCGATCCCGAGCTTGCCGGATATTCGTTCCAGGCGATGAAACAGATACAGGAACACCTGAAAGGCTGAGGATGAGCAACATCGCGAGCATCGAGGCTTACTTCGCGGCGATCAACGCCGAGGACTACGACGCGCTCGGTGAGCTGTGGCACCCCGATGCAACATGGCGTGCCGTCGGAGCGCGGCCCCGGGCCGGCAAGGAGGATGTGCTCACCTACTACCCCAAAGCCCTGGCGTTGTACCCCACCCACCACGACGAAGCGACACGCATCATCGAAGCCGGCGACACGATCCTCGTCGAGATCACCTTCACCGGCGCCACTCCGGAAGGCAAGACGATCACGTTCGACGCCATCGACGTGTTCGACTTCGAGGACGGGCTCATCAAGGGGTTCTCTTCCTGGTTCGACATCGACCACATCCGGTCGCAGCTATGAGCGTGGAGTTTCGTTCCCAGACCTTGTGGTCCGAGTTCTTAGACCCCCGCGAGGACTTCGCCCCGTCCAAGGCCAGAACAGAAACCAGGTTCCACCCGTTGACCGGTCACGCGACGCGGGTCGCTCATATCGGAATGCCGCCTCGCGAGACCTATGCCATCCCCGAAGAAGTGGCTTCGGCTTCGATCCCGATCTTCGCCCCACCGATGGTCACGCAGATCACCCCGCAATACCGGCCGGAAGACCTCCCAGAGGGCCGCTACAAAAGAGGCAAGAGCGTCCTGTTCCCCAACCTCAACCCGTACGACCTCTTCTCCCCCGTGATCGCCATCGGCGACCAGCCCTTGGCTGAACCCCACAAACTCGACCCGACCGACATCACCGATGCCCTGATCCTCGCCAGAACCTTCTTCACCGACCTCGACGCCGCCGTTCACGTCGGCGTCGTCGGTTGGAACTTCTGGCCCGCAGCCGGATCGAGTATCCCCCACCCCCACTTCCAGGCAGTTGCCTCGGGCCGGCTCCCGGACCGCCAAGCGCGAGAACTCGATGGTGAGAACCGACACATCGAGGCCACCGGATCGCCCTATTGGCCGGACTTCGTCGAGGCCGAACGCAACGGACCGCGATGGATCGGCGAGGAGGGAGGCTGGTCGGCGATCACCGAATTCGCCCCGCGGACCGTGGTGCCCGAAACCGTCCTCGTACACGAGGCCGAGGGTGACTTGCAGCGGGCAACAGACGACGCTCTCGCCGGACTCGGCGTCTGGCTCGCTCGACTCGCGACGGCTCACGCCGGCCTCGGCGTGCCCGCGTTCAACGTCATCATTCACCCAACGGCGCCACTCGACGGTCCGCCATCTCCTCTGCGTGCGAGGTTCATCCCGCGGGTCTACATCATGGAGAAGACCCATTCGGCCGACATGGTGTGGGTACAGCTCGGACTCGAGGAAGGCCTGACGTCGATCGTTCCCGAAGAGTGGAGCGAAGAGATCAGGACATCGCTCGACGGATGAACACCGCCTCGAGCAAGAGCTCGGCTACCAGGTCGGGACGGACCATCTGCACGGCGTGGCCGGCTCCGTCGACCTTGACGACGGTGGCATCGGGAATTGCCTCGGCCAGGAGGTCTGCCTGCCACTCCAGCACCGACGTGTCTTTCATGCCCTGGACGACGATGACCGGGCACTCCACCGTATCGAGGCCGTGAGCCAGGAAGTCGAGATTCTCACCCCAGTCCGTGGCGAGCTCGGCACGGAGAAGCTCCCAGTGGCCGGCTCCGCCTACCTCGTGCTCCAGAGCCACCAGATCGTCTGGCCACGGACCGCTCATGATCTTGGCGACACGGTCGGGGTCGCCCT
>JAUVPA010000122.1 GCA_030598905.1 Acidimicrobiia bacterium | reverse complement strand
TGGGCGGCGTATACCGCCGCCCATTTACGCAAGAACGGCTAGAGGTGGGTCCGGATGGCGGTCTTGGGACCGTAGCGGGGAGCATGGATGCCCGATTGTTTCACCAACATCAGCGCCCGACGGCGGTTGGGGCGAAACGCCTCGAGCAACTCGAACATGCGGGCGTCGTCGCCGCGAGGCTCCCCGGCGAGCGCCCACGAGATCAAGTGGGGACGGTTGTGATCGCCGGGCGGAATGGCGTCGCGATCGCCGTATCCCCCGCCCATCACCGACTCGGTCGTCCACGGCCCGACCCCACGAATGGCCAGCAGCCGTTTGCGGGCCGCCTCACCATCCATCGTCGCGGCTTCCTCGATCCGCTTGGCACGCCGGGCACACTCGATCAGCGTCTGGGCGCGTTTGCGTTCGATGCCAAGACGGTGCAGGTCCTCATACCCGAGAGTGGCGAGGGCGCTCGGCGCCGGCGGGATGCGAAGGGTTTCGTTGGGGCCGGGTGCCGGCGTGCCGAGCGATCGCACGAGCCTGGCGTACGACGCCTTGGCCTCCTTGGTCGTGACGAGCTGACCGATCACCGTCGGGACGATCATGTCGAACAACCGCCCGGTCGACCCGAGCCGCAATCCCCTCGCCCGCGAGTGCAGGTCACGAAGCAGCCCCGTTCCCGGATCGAAATCATCCGGTTCGTCGTCGAGACCGAGAATCCGCCCCACGTCATCGAGCAACTCTTCTCCGCCGGCACCCCATCGGCTCACCGCCACGCCGGACGTGTCCCTCTCGAAGAGCAGCGTCCCGGGCCCGGAGTCTGTAGAGGCGGCGTACCAGGCCGTGCCGTCGCGTGCGAGACGCCCGGCGCCAAGGGCCCGCATGCTGCGGCGCAGATCGAAGGGGCCATTGATGCCGAGAACCAGAGCGGTCACAAGAGCCGAGGCTATCAAGGCAGCCGGCATCGGTACCGATACCTCCCGGGTGGACCGAGAACCGACGAGCGACGACCTGATTCGGGAAGCCAAGACATGGATGTCTCCTGAAGAAACGACCTCGCCACCGGCACCCGGCGGCATCGACGCTTCACGCTACGAAACACCTCCAGACGATGCAGAACCGTCACCTTCGGAGCGTCTCTACCCATCAGACCGAATCGCAACGGCAACCGACGAGCCCACCCGGCCGAGCGACGTCGGACCACAGCCGTATCCGGCGCCAAGTAGCCCCACCGGCAATCGGGTCTGGTTTTCGGCGATCGTTGCGGTAGTCGGCCTCGCCGTTGCCGGCTTCTTCGTCCTGGGACAGGTCAACTCGTCTGAAACTGCCGAGGTCTTCTCCATTGCACCCGGCACGTGTTTCCTCGAACCCGAGGGGGCAACGGTGGCCGAGGTCGAGGTTGTCGATTGCACGACAGGCCACGATCTCGAGGCCTTCGCGACGGTCACGCTGCCCTTCGGAGCAAGCGCGGTGTTGCCCGAAGACGAGGTTCTGTGGTCGAGCGCCTGGGACCAGTGCCTGCCTTTCTTCGAGCCGTACACCGGCGAGGCTTATGACACGTCGGAATGGTGGCTCGATGCCTACGTGCCGGATCGACGTGGCTGGAAGGCCGGAGACCGTGACGCTCTCTGCGTGCTGTACCGGGGCGACGTTGATGGTTACGCAATCACGGTGAGTGAGTCGGCGAGGGCGTGAACGCGGTCGGTCCCGGAACCGACCAATATCCCTCCCGTGACAACCATCCGCATCCGCTCGACACAGCGTGTCGCGCTGTTCCTGCTCTGCAGTTCCGTCTTGACCCTGGCACCAGCAGCAGCAACGGCCGGCGCCCAGGTCGACTGTGGCGTCCCCCCGTATGAGGGCGTCGTCTGCCAGGGTTTCTTCACCGACGAGCCGGACATCGTCGACAACCACCAGCGCTTGGAAGATGCCATCGGCCGAGTGGTCGCCAAGAATGGCAACCCCATTGCTGTTGTTGTCGTCACCGACAGCCGCGGTCGGAGTCCTGCCGCGTTCGCTCGCGACCTCGCCGATACCTGGGGGGTCGGAGATCCTGCAGAGCAGAACGGGATCCTGTTGCTCGTCTCACTCGAGGAGCGTCGCATCGAAGTCGTGACCCAGGACAACGTGGCGGTCAATGGTGAGGTTGTTGCTGCCACCGCAACCTCCTTCTTCCAGGCCGGCGACTTCGAAGGCGGCCTCCTGGCGATGGTCGGCACGATCGACCAAATACTGTCGGGAGGAACTGCCCCGGTCAGTGGAACCGGCACCAACATGCCGGCGCTGCTGCTGCTCGGAGCTTTCGCCGCGGTGGCTGTCGGCGGCATCGGCATCTGGTGGAGGGTCTCGACAAGAAGGAAAGAGGCCGAGCGGATCCGGCGCCAGCGCGAGCGACTCATCGATGGTGATCTCGACGGTCTCGAGCCCGCCGGCCAGGAACTCCCCCGCCTCGAGGAGTATGCCCTCGGTCCCGCACCGGGAAGGCCCGTCGTGGATACCCGCGAGGCTTTGGCCTCACTGACCGGGATGCTGGCGTCTCCCTCGCGCCACCCTGGTGACGACACCGCAGCGCTGTGGGCTCACGGCCTCGTCGTCGTCGTCGATCGCTATCGCATGATCGCAGACACCCGTGAGCCTCTCGAGCTGCGAAGCAACCAGGAGCGCCCCCTGCTGGAAAGTGCCGTGCAACAAGCGGCGAACGACGCACTCGAGGTCTCGGCGTGGAACGAAAACGAGTTCCGCGTTCGCCGCGGCGATCTTCAGTCGCTCATCGAAGGGCTCCGGCCACACCGTGTCGCTGCGGCGAGGCGCCGCATAGGCGACACCCTCAGCGCGGAACTGGTCGAATCACCGCTGGGATGGACCGGAATCACCGGAGCCGGCCGGCGCTTCGTAGAGGCGGGGCCTGCTCTCGATCCCGACGAGCCCATGGATGAGTCGATCCGCGAGATCGATCTCGCCTACGAGACGGCCGACGCCAAGGCCTCTCGATTGGAGACCCTGTATTCGCTCCTCCCGTCCTCCACGACGCGACCGGCCGTCGCAGCCGCCCTGACCGACATTGGCGAGGACCCTGAAGAAGCAGTGCGTCAGTACGAAGAGGTGCGCAGGCGACTCTCGTCGGAGGGCAACACACTGACGGCCGACGGGCTCGAGATTCCGGCGATTGCAGCATTGCTGATGATGAACAACGACGCAGGCAACGTCGTCGAATTCATCGAGGCCTACGACCACCACCGCAAACGCGGCAGCGAGCCTCCCCTCGCGGTGGAGTACGCGCTGGCTGGCTTGCTCTCGCCGGGAGAGATCAAGCAGGTGCGGAGCGAAGCCAAGCGCCTCGATCTGCCGGTCTCGATCACGGCCGGACTTCTCCGGCGCCGCGACGACGGTCCCGAGGTCTTCGAGGCATTGCGAGACGAATTGGCGTCACATGTCAGCTCGTCGAGCGCCAAGACGATCGCAGGCATCCTGGCGATGTCGCTGGAACCCTCTCAAGCGCTGCGCCGCTGGCTTGCAGCGCGCGAGGCTTTGGAGAACATGGGTCTGCTGGGCACGTATGCCGATGTTGCCGCAGCCTTCGGCGCATCCGACCCCCGTGGGCCAAGGGCCTTCGCGCTGTCATACGCAGCGCAACGGTCCGCTCTCGCCAAGAGCGGCATCGACGATGCCGACCGCTTCGCTCCCGAGCTGGCCCACGCCGGCACAAGCGGCCGCACAGATACCTGGACGGGCCGCCCGCTGCCTGCGACGTTCGGCAGCTTCGACCCGTTCACCTTCTTCTATTACCACTGGGTGATCACCCGCGGCCACGCCGGTTCGTATGGATGGGAGCCGGTCTATCGACACAGCTCATGGTCCGACGACCGGTCTTCGTGGTGGGGCGGAGGTGGTGGCTTCGGTTCCTCCGGGGGCGGCTCGTGGGGTGGCTCATCGTCGGGTGGCAGCTTTGGAGGCTTCGGAGGGGGAGGCGGCTTCTCCGGTGGCGGAGGCGGGGGCTGGTGACGCGGCGGATCGACTCGCCCTCAAACGACACCGTCAAACAACTCGCCCGTCTCCTCGAGCGTCGCTACCGCACCGCCGAGGGACACTTCCTGGTCGAAGGCCGTCGCGAGGTCGGCCGCGCATTCGAGGCCGGAGTCGACGTCGAGACGGTGATCGTCGCCCCTGACCTCGTGGGAGATGACGAGAGCCTCGAACCCGATCTGGAGCTGTCCGTTGCTGCGTTCTCCCGAATCTCGATGCGACAGAACCCGGACGGCTTCGCCCTCGTCGTCCGTACACCCGAGCTCTCTCTCGACAAGCTGCCAGCCCCGGACCTGATCCTCGTGGTCGACGGTATGGAGAAACCGGGCAACATCGGCGCCATGCTGCGAACGGCAGATGCGTGCGGGGCCTCCGTCTTGCTCTCCGATCCCGTCACGGACGCCTTCAACCCCAACGTGATCCGGGCCTCGCAGGGATCGGTGTTCAGCGTGCCCCTCGCCAGCACAAGTGGGCAAGACGCGCGCCTGTGGCTCGAGGATCGGTGCTCCATCGTGGTCGCGGTGTCCGCGGCCACCTCGACCTCTTGGGAGGCCGACCTCACGAACGCCGTCGCCATCGTCATCGGGGGTGAGCATGAGGGCGTCGGGAAAGTGTGGACCGGTGCCCCCACAGTCTCGATTCCGATGGCCGGCTCCGCGGATTCGCTGAATGCCTCCGTAACGGCGGCACTACTGCTCTACGAAGCCATTCGACAGCGGTCCGCACCGATTCGGTAGGGTCTGGCACGGAACCATCCACCTGAGGGACGACGATGAAGGGGACTCTGTGAAGAAGCTGAGCCTGCTGCTGGCTGTGCTGGCGCTCGTTGTGACTGCATGTGGAGCAGCGATAGAGAACGTCAGTGAAGAGTTGATCGAACAAGCCGCCGAGCAAGGCGGGGGTGGCGAGGTCGAGATCGACTTCGACGACGAAGGCGTTTCTGTCAGCGTCCAGAACGACGACGGGAACTTCGCCATCGGGTCCGATCTCGATCTTCCGGACGGGTTGACGATTCCGCTTCCGAGCGGCGGCAACATCACCACGGCGGGTTCGGATGGCTCGTACACGTTCGCTTCGGTTCAGTTCCCTGGGGACCGCTACGACGAGCTCGCTGCGTTCTACGAGGACTGGACGTCTAACGACGGGCAGGAGTGGAGCTACACCGAGTCCACAACGGATATGTCGGGGACGAAAATCCGAACGATTGCGTACTACGCCGATGCGTCCGGAATCACTGTCAGCGACTGCGTCACCGCAACTTCGGACGGCTCGTTCGACTCGGTGTGCGTGACGATCAACGAAAGCAAGTAGCTCTCTTCAGCCGGCCTGCTCGATGCCGTCGGAGCGGTCACACCAGCGGCACACGACCTTTTCGATCTCGCGGTCGAGGATCTCCTCTTCCTCGACGGCGATCTCGCCACCCAGTGAGGCATGCTCGAACCGTCGGCGGCGGACGGTCTCATAGATGTCGAACCTTGTCTTGTTGCCGCAATGGGTGCACCGGTACGCAATCCGGTCGGTCACGGTTTCTCCAAACTCCAGACACCGTCATCTTCGAGGATGGCATTGATCCGACCCAGCCGACCGAGGACGTCGCCCTCGCGCGCCGCCGGGTTGACGCGAATGTGTAACACCGGACCGTGCCGGTAAAGCGTCGGAGTAGCCGCGACGCCCAATGCTCGGG
>JAUVPA010000037.1 GCA_030598905.1 Acidimicrobiia bacterium | reverse complement strand
TCGACTATCCCGACTTTGCGGCCGCCGTGGCCCGATCGATCACATCGGGCGCCGCCGATCGGGGAATCATCGTGTGTGGGTCTGGTGCCGGGGCCTCCATCGCGGCCAACAAGATCGAGGGCATCCGATCGGCGACCGTCCACGACGCATACACGGCGCACCAAGCCGTTGAGCACGACGACATGAACGTGCTCGCTCTGGGGGCACGTGTTGTTGGTGGCGCTGTGGCGGCCGAGATCGCCGAGACGTTCCTCGGGGCGAAGTTCTCGGGCGAGGAACGCCACTCGAGACGCCTCGAGAAGGTGCGCGAGCTGGATCGCACTCGACACTGAACAAACCAGTGTTGAGTGCCGATACCCGTCAATAGAATCTTCCTGCTCAGTCCTGGGAGTGCCATTTGGAGTTCACGATCGAGCCCCGCTATTTCAACCGCGAGGAGTCCCTCCTCGCATTTCAGGAGCGCGTGCTCGCCCTCGCCGAAGATTCCACGCGACCCCTCCTCGAACGCGTCAAGTTCCTGGCCATCGTGTCGTCCAATCTCGACGAGTTCTTCCAGGTCAGAGTGGCTGGCCTCCAGGAGCAACATCTCGCCCGTGTGGACGCCCGATCACTCGACGGCGCATCACCTGAGGAGCAGCTGGAGCGAATCGGCACCCAGTCACGCGAGATCGAAGCACGCGTCGACGCGCTCTTCACCAAAGAGGTCGCACCACTCCTCGCCGAGGAACAGATCGAAATTGCCCGCTTCTCCGACCTTTCCTTCGAGGAGCGCGATGCGTTGACTGCCTCGTTCGAGAGCGAGATCTTCCCCGTTCTGACGCCACTGGCTGTTGACACGTCGCACCCGTTTCCGTTCATATCCGATCTGTCCTTGAACCTGGCCGTGCTGGTTCGGGATCCCGAGGGCCAAGACATCAAGTTCGCCCGCGTCAAGATCCCACCGAACGTCCCCCGCTTCATGCCGGTGGGCGACGGGTCACGTTTCTGTCCGTTGGAGCAGATCGTCGGCCATCATCTCGCTCGGTTGTTCGGCGGCCTCGATGTCCTCGACAGCTACGTGTTCCGGGTCACGCGTTCAGCAGACATCGCCGTGGAGGAAGAGGAAGCGGACGACCTGCTCGAGGCAATGGAGAGCGTCTTGCGTTTCCGCCAGCGTGCCGCCCGGGCCGTGCGTCTCGAAGTCGAGGCCGGTATTGCCGAGAACGTGCTCGACCTGCTGCTCCGTGGTCTCTCGCTGACCAGGGGCGAGGTGCACCATCGCGAGGCTCCCCTGGGGCTGAGCGGCCTTTGGTCTCTCTTTGCGGTCGACCGCCCCGAGCTCAAGGACGAGCCGTGGACCCCGACCACACAGCCCCGCCTCGCCGGGCGATCCGACCAGGACATCGACTTCTTCGAGGAGATGAAACGAGGCGACATCCTCGTCCACCACCCCTACGAGTCGTTCGCTACGTCCACCGGCTCGTTCTTCCATCAGGCCGCCAATGATCCCGACGTGCTTGCGATCAAACAGACCCTCTATCGCACTTCAATTCCCGACGACCCTGCGATCGGGGGTGAGTCCGCCGTTGTGCGCCACTTGATCACCGCTGCGGAAGCCGGTAAGCAGGTTGTCGTTCTTGTCGAGCTCAAGGCCAGATTCGACGAGGCGGCAAACATCAGTTGGGCGCGAATGCTCGAAGCCGCAGGGGTCCACGTTGTCTACGGCGTGAGCGGCTTGAAGACCCACACCAAGACCCTTCTCGTGGTGCGCAAAGAAGGAAATGCCATTCGTCGCTACTCCCACATCGGGACGGGCAACTACAACCCCAATACCGCTCGCATCTACGAGGACCTCGGACTGTTCACGACCGATGACGACGTCGGAGCCGACCTCTCCGAGCTGTTCAACCACTTGACCGGATACGCGATGCCGACGAACTATCGCAAGCTCCTCGTCGCTCCTCATACCTTGCACAGCCGGTTGATCGAACGCATCCGCGAACAAGGTGTGCTGGGTCGCAACGGTCGGATCATGTTCAAGATCAACCACATCGTCGACCGCTCGGTCATCGACGAGTTGTACGACGCTTCGGCCCGCGGGTGCAAGATCGACTTGATCGTCAGGGGCGTGTGCGGCATCCGGGCGAAGGTCCCGGGGTTGTCGGACAACATCAGCGTCCGGTCGATCGTCGGCATGTTCTTGGAACACTCGCGGATCTACCGCTTCGGCCACGCCCCGGACAACGCCGTCTACTACATCGGGTCGGCAGATCTCATGCCCCGCAACCTCTACAAGCGGGTTGAAGTCCTGGTGCCCGTGACGGATCCCCGTCTCAAGCTACGGCTCGAGCAGATCCTCGATGTCGAGATGAGCGACGACGCACTCGCTTGGGAGATGCAGTCAAACGGCACATGGCACAAGGTGCCGAACGAGAAGGGCCTCGACACACACCAAAGGCTGCAAGACCTCGCACTAGAGAGGGCCCGGGGAATAGACCAGGCGCACCCGACGGCGTGACTAGGCAAACAACACCCCCGAAGAGGTCCATCTGGGCCGCCGGCGGAGTCCTCTACCGTTGGGACGGCGATCTGGCTGAATTCCTTCTCGTCCATCGCGACCGATACGACGACTGGTCGATCCCCAAAGGCAAGCTCAACCGCGGCGAACCATTCCTCGACGCCGCCCGCCGCGAGGTCTTCGAAGAGACCGGATTCCGCGGAAACTCGCCGCGGAACATCGGCACCACCGGCTACGAGACACCGCGAGGCAACGCCAAGGTCGTGAGGTGGTGGCTGCTCCGCTCCAAGGGCGGGAGCTTCTCCTCGAACAACGAGGTCGATCGCATCAAGTGGTTGCCATACAAGAAGGCCATGAAACAGCTCAGCTATGAGGGCGAACGAGGCGTGCTGTCGCGCGGAGCGGCGATGGTCGACGACAAACACAGCGGCACCATCTACCTCATCCGCCACGCTTGGGCCGGCATCAAGACCGAATGGAAGAAACAGGACTGGCAGCGACCATTGGACCGCCACGGAGTCCGCCAGGCAAAGCGCATCCACCTGGATCTCGAGACAACGCCGCTCACTCGTGTGGTCACCAGCCACTACAGACGTTGTGTCGACACCATCCGCAGCCTCGCCGTGGCCCACGGCATCCGTATCGAGAAAGACAAACGCCTCGGCGTCAAGGGCGACGCCGACGCTGCCTTGGATCTCTTCCGCGAGATGCGCAATGAGAGCGCCGCCATGTCCAGCCACGGTGAGGTGATCGGTGACATCATCGGAAAACTGGCCGCAGAGGGCACCGACTTGGACGGTCCGATGGAATGGCGCAAAGGGTCGATCTGGGTTCTGCAAACCAATAAGGGCCGAGTGAAGAGCGGCCGATACGTCAGGCCTGCTTGACCCCGACGTCGCGATCGATCCAGAGACAGGTTTCCGTCGCGATCCAGTGGAGTTCGTCCTCTTGCGTACGGCCCGTGCGCTTCGGCACTTTGAAGGAGTGGTCACCCTCGTCCACGACGACGAGCGAGCCGTTCGGCAAACCCTGAGCGATCGGCTCCAGAAGAACCGGGGGGCCCAGCCGGTCGCTTGTTCCCGCGAAGAAAAGCTGCGGAGCCCGGATCGTCCTCAGGTGTGCCGTGTCTCTCGGCTCGCTCTTTCCCATCGGCACAAGGGGGTATCCGTAGTAGACGAGTCCTGCCGTGGGCCACCCCTCCGCTCCGTTCCCGGCGGCGAGATGTGAGCCCATCCGGCCTCCCAACGACTTCCCCGCGAGGACGACCGCGTCCACGTAATGCGTCATACGGTCGGCGGCGGCTCTGTGCACCTCGAGCAGCGTCGCAAGCCGGTCGGGAGCCGACCGCCCCGCTTCGGTGTATCGGTAGTTGAACGAGAGGGTCGCATACCGCTCGGCCAACAGTGACCGCATGAGCTGCATCCACGGGTGGGATTGGCCCGCACCGGCACCGTGAGCGAGCACGATTCCCACTTCCCCGGGATGGCCGGCGAGCTTGGCGGTGACTGTTCCGCCGTCGTACTTCACCTTCAGTGTTCTCGTCGCCATTGGTGCCTTTCTAGCCTCCCGGGTTGTGAACGTACACGTATCGCCGTCGGCCAACGAGGCGGCACGGGATGCGGCACTCGCCGTTGCCCGCTGGTTGGTGCGGACCGACCGGCCGACAACGTTCGGTCTGGCCGGCGGATCGACGCCTCGCAAGACCTATTGGCTGTTGCGCCAACTCGACATCAACTGGAACGGGGTCACGTGCTGGCTGCCCGACGAACGCTACGTGCCGACCGACCATGCCGACTCCAACGCTGCGATGGCCCGAGCCGAACTCACGGATCACGTCGGTGCCGAACTATTGGTACCCGACACATCGTTGGCGTCGGCGACCGAATCCGCCGCGGCCTACCAGGACGAGCTCCTTGCCCTCCTCGGCGACTCCGACCCCGGTGTCGTAATGCTCGGCATGGGGGCCGACGGCCACACCGCCTCCCTCTTCCCAGAAACGGAGGCGCTGACGGTCGAGGAGCCTGGCTACGTCGCCAACTTCGTTCCGGAGCTGGACACGTGGCGGCTCACCGCCACCACGCCTCTTCTCCAGCGGTCCGGGCTCTTGCTGTTTCTGATCACAGGAACCGCGAAGGCGGACATGGTGCAGCGCGTGATTGGCGATGCAGAGCCGTACCCGATCCGGGAGGTCGCCGACGGCGCCGAGGGTGAGGTCGTTTGGATTCTCGACGAGGCCGCCGCGGCCTACCTCTAGAGCTCGCCGCTGCTGAAGAACTCAACGATCAGATCCCCTATCGGCGTCTCCGCGACCAGGAGTGAGGCACGTTCTGAGACGAGCGCATCCATCAGCTCGCCTGAGCATTCCAGCTCGCGACCCTGGTCCCTGAGCTGGTCCGCTTGCTCGGTGAACGCGTCGAGGCTGGGGAGTTCGCCGCCGTCGAGAATGGAGTCGATTGACTGATCACCGAGTTGAGCCTCGACGTCGTCGATGAGGTCTTGAGCGACGACGACGAACTCGTCTGCGACTTCTTCACACGTAGCTGGCCCGCTGCTGCAGGCAGAGAGAAAAACCGCGAGCAAGACGACGGTGGCCGTGCGTCGAACCACCTATGAACTCTCTCCGGCAGCGGACGACCAATCGTCGACGATTCCGACAATCGTGGTACGGATGGGGCCCGAGGCTATTCCGAAGATCTGGCGAGAGGATGTCCCCTCGTCGAGGAGCAGGACAGTGTCACCAGGTCCCGCTTCCACCGTGTCGACCGCTATGACGTATTTTTCTCCTACTGCGCCCGAGTCGTCGAGAACATCGCAGACGAGCAACCGGTGGCCGTCGAAGAAGGGATGGTTGATCGTCGAAACGACGTTGCCGCGCACCCTGGCGATCTTCATGCGTCGCTGCTCAGCGTCACGTCGTCGACGATGCCGACAATGGCGTGGTCGACCGGCACAAAACGCTCGTCGAGGGCTTCGGCAGCCTCGCGAGCTGCGACGAAGTACACCAGCTCACCAGGCCCTGCCATATGAACTGCGTCCGCAGCGACAACGGGTCGACCCGTTGGGGTGCGGTTCCGGTCGAGCGGCTGGACAACGAGGAAGCGCACACCTTCGAGGCCTGCGGACTTGATGGTTGCCACGACGGTCCCACGCACCTCGCCGAGTTGCATCAGCGCTTCCCCGAAGGTCGGGAGATCCGCTTGAGGAATCTGAGATCGGATTCCATGTTCTGCGCCACCTCCGCCGCCAACTGCGGAATGAGCGACACACCGACGATATGTGACGGCTCCACGGCTGCCTCCGCGGCCTCGAGCGCAGCCTCGACATCTGCGAGGGTGCCCACAAAAAGCACATATCCCTTCCCACCCAATCCGTCGGCGATGCGAACAGCCGATGCTTCGACGTGTGCTGCCTTGACGCCGGCATCCGCCGCAGAGATGACGGCTGCCACCGTTGTTGTCTCACAAACCCCAAGAGATTCACCACCGGGTGCCGCTCTCTGCCCTCGGGTCATGGCATCGGGAATCGAGGAGTGGACGTCGGGGAGGAACACCTCTGCGTCGGCGTCAGACCGTGCCCTATCGAGGGCCACTTCCACAGAGGCAGTGTCACCGCTGACCATCACCAGATACTTGCCGGGGTGGACGGTGCCGGCGTAGATCCCTGCGACGGGGGCTGCCTTGACCATGGCGTCGGCAGCCTCGATGCCGGCGGCGATCGATGCGAACTCGAGAAGGCCGATTGCCGGGTCTCGCTCAGACAATGCGGAGCGCCCCGACCACGGTCACGCGACGGACCCGAGAGAAGGTCCTCGGTCGGCTGAGACCCTCACCGGTCGGACTGGCGATCGAAAAGGAGGTGAACCCTTCGCCTCCCTGACCGAGCCCCGCGAAATTGGGCCCATTCGCGACGAAGATCGAGCAATTCATCGCTCGCGCCATCGTCGTGATCGTCTCCACGTTTGTCGAGTAGATCGAGGCGGTGTGCCGGAATTGGTGCTCCGACCTGACGGCGAGTTCGATGGCGGCGGCGACGTCCTTGACCCGCACGACGGGCATGACGGGCATCATCTGTTCGGTCCACACGAGGCTGTGCTCTCGCGGCACCTCGGCAACGACGAGACGCGGATCCCCGTCTACCTGCACACCGATCTCGGCGAGGATTCTGCCGGCATCCTTGCCGATCCACTCCGGGTTGATGGCTCCCGGCTTGTTCGGTGGTCCGAGCTCACGAAAGATCACACGTTCGAGCCGTTTGAGTTCGTGTTCCTTCAAGCGGTACGCACCTGAAGAGGACATCGCTTGCACGAGCCGGTCTGCCACGCTGTCGACGACGATCGTTGTTTTCTCGTCGGTGCAGATGACATTGTTGTCGAAGGACGCTCCACGGACGATGTCTCGGCCAGCTTGCTCGACATCAGCGGTTTGGTCGACCACTGCTGGAGGATTCCCAGGCCCCGCCGTGATTGCCTTCTTCGGTGTTCGCAGTGCCTCTCGCACGACTCCTGGCCCTCCCGTGACGAGGAGCACCTTCACGTCGGGGTGGTCCATCAACTCCTTGGCAGACTCCAGCGTTGGTTCCGGCGTTGCTGTGATCAGATCCGCGGGCCCACCGGCAGCGACGATCGCGCGGTTGAGAAGCTGGATATTCTCCACAGACACGCTCTTGGCATTCGGGTGAACGTTGAACGTCACCGCGTTGCCGGCCGAGATCATCGCAATCGAGTTGTTGATGATCGTCGACGTCGGATTGGTCGTCGGTGTGATCGATCCGATCACACCATAGGGAGCAAACTCCGTGACCATCATGCCCTGGTCCCCCGTCACGACCTGGGGCTCGAGATCCTCGGGCCCGGGCGTTCGTGTTGTGACGAGCCGATTCTTGATCACCTTGTCCTCGGCGCGACCGAGACCGGTCTCCTCACGAGCCATGTAGGCAAGCCGCTCTCCCTCACGGTGCATGGCTTGGCGCATCGACTCGACAATCGCACGTCGTGCTTCGAGCCCCATGTCCTGGAAGACCTCGAAGGCTGCGCGTGCCGCATGCACGGCTTCGCCGATCGTGCGATAGATCCCATCCCCGAGTTGCGATTCGGAGGCGGCGAGATGTGACGCGGCGAGGAGCGACGGTCCGGTGCGGCCGGTGTTTTCGACCTCGGCCACCCGTCCCTTGACGCGGTCGATGATTGCCTGGATCTCACGATCGTCGAGCATGCCCTTATCGGTCATCAACGCTCACTTCGTGTAGACGGTCTCGCCATCGACGTCCCAGGTGTCGACGATCGCCATCACAACGGCATCCGCCGGCCGATTCTGAGTCGCTTCGGTTTGTCGAGCCGAACTCCCTGAGGCGTACATGACAATCTCTCCGACTCCCGCCCCGACGGCGTCGACGGCCACGACGTAACCGCCGGTCTCGGTGTTGTCCACGTCGAGCTGCCGCACGACGAGAAGCGTCAAGCCCTCCATGAGGGGCTCCTTTCGGCTTGCAACGAGTGTGCCGGCGACGCGTCCCAGGTTCACGGCCTCATCTCCTCTGCGTCGTCTCCTATTTCTCGATGGATCTCCGCGCTCAGCCGAGCTCGTCTTGTGCCTGGTCACTCCGTCCCAGTGGGAGGACGAGATCGATGTTGAGATGCGGACGGGCGATGACGTGTGTCGCGATGACCTCGCCGACCTTCTCTGCACCCCTCACACCGGCATCCACAGCGGCTTTGACGGCCGCGACATCGCCGCGAACGACGGCCGTGATGTAGCCACCACCGGTCTCTTCGTAAGAGACAAGCTCGACCTTGGCCGCCTTCACCATCGCATCCGCGGCCTCCACGACCGCAGCAAAGCTGCGTGTCTCGATCATCCCCAAGGCTTCAGCCATAACTCACTCACTCCGTTCGTTCGTTGCTGTCTACTTTCAGCTATCAGTCATCTCTTCCGTCAAGGCTCTCGAGGGCGCCTACGGCGGCTTGCCAGCCGACATCGATGTCCTGTTCCTCCCCCCCGAGGTAGATCCGGCCCATCGAGCCGAAGGCCCTGACCTCGAGGACGTTGATGTCGGCAGACTTCTCCGCTTCGTTCGCCGCCAGGGCGGCGTATGCGGCAGGCTCACATTCCAACACATAGAGAGTCTGTCCGGGGATGATCATCTGGCCGTGTCGCGTTCGGTTGATGAGTTGGGCATGGTGGTCGTCGATTCGGCGAATGATCTGGCTCGAGAGCACCTTGGGCTTGATCCGACCGCTCTCCTCCACACCGATCGCGTCGAGGATGGCCTCACCCGCGGCGCGAGCCTCGGCCTGCTGCGGAGAATGCACCTCGAGCAACCCGTAGTACCTCTCGATGATCTGCATTCCCGGCTTGACTCCGGTCGCCTTCAATGCGACGTCTGTCAGCCGGTTGATCTCGATTCCCGGAGCTACCTCGACGAACAGCGAGGCCTCACCAGCAAGAGGGAGAAAACCCTGCGCGATGGTGCCCAGGAACGCGGCGTACTGCGGCTGCAAACTGTCCAGGAACGCGTATGACCGCAGCTCAATTCCCGTTGCCACTCTTGTCTCCCTCCATCCCGCTCACAATTTGGATACCTGCCGATGCGCCGATGCGGGTCGCCCCGGCCGCAATCATGTCCTCGGCGTCCTCCGTGGTGCGAACCCCACCCGACGCCTTGACACCCATGTCCGGACCCACGGTCTCGCGCATCAAAGCGACGTCGTAGACGGTTGCTCCCCCATGACCGAATCCTGTGGAGGTCTTGACGAAGTCCGCATGGGCCTTCTTGGCGAGCGCCGAACCGATCACTTTCTCCTCGTCGGACAAGAGGCCCGTCTCGAGGATCACCTTGACTATCGCGCCGGCTTCATGGGCCGAGTCGACGACCTTCTCGATGTCGCGCCGCACGAGATCGTATTCACCAGACTTGAGGGCGCCAATGTTGATCACCATGTCTATCTCCCGAGCACCGTCGCGGATGGCCCGTCGGGTTTCCATGGCCTTGATCTCCGGGGTCGAAGCACCGAGAGGAAAGCCGACCACGGATGTAACCCTGACTTCGGTGCCGCGCAGGTTGGTGGCGGCACGCTTCACCCAGCTGGGGTTGACACATACCGACGCGAAACCGTACTCACTCGCTTCAGCCGAGATGCGGTCGATGTCTTCCGAGGTGGTGTCGGGTTTCAGCAGCGTATGGTCGATGTACCGGGCGAGGTCGGCGGGCACCTCGGCGCCTGCGCCATGAAACGCAACGCGATCGGCGCCGTTGGCAACGACCCTCCTGACCTGTTCTGGGCTGCTGCACACGTCGTTGCGCTCGGCGAGAGCCGCCAGCACCTCGCGGGTCACGAGCTCGATGAGCAGCTCACGGTCGCTGTCGTGGCCCGTCACACCGGCGTCCTCGCGTACGTCTGCTCGATCTGGGAGATCTTGTCGACGCGGCGCTGATGTCGCCCGCCTCCCCACTGCACGGCCAGGAACTCCTGGACGATCTGCCAGGCGAGACCGTCCCCCACCAGACCTGCACCGAGGGTGAGTACGTTGGCGTGGTTGTGCTCCCTGCTGTTCCTTGCCGTGGACAGGTCGTAACACAGTGCGGCACGGACGCCGGGTACTTTGT
>JAUVPA010000105.1 GCA_030598905.1 Acidimicrobiia bacterium | reverse complement strand
GCCATGAGCCATGGGCCCTAGCCAGCCCAGGGCCCAAGGCTCGAGACCCAAGGCTCAATTGAGGCCGTTGTCGGACAACCAGTTTGTCGCAACTTGGGTCGGATCTTCGCCGTCGAAGCCGACTAGCTTGTTCATCAGGGTCAGATCCTGCGTCGTGAGGGCCGCGCTCACCGCGTTCAGGACACTCGTCACGTCGTCCCCGTAGGCGTCGACGACGTCCTGGCGAAGTGCCGGAATCAAGTTCTCGGCGGGCTGCAAGCCGAGGTCGTCCTCGAGCAGGATGAAACCCTTGGCATTGATGACCCCGTCGGTGGTGAACAGCAGCGCAACCTGGATCTCGTCACCTTCGAGAGCGGCAACGGTGAGCGGGCCTCCAACGTCGAGTGGCTTGAACTCGACGAAGTCGAGTCCGTAGACGTCGGTCAACCCGATGAGGCAGAACTCACGATTCGGGCACTCCGGAGGGCCCCCGAACACAAGGGTGCCGTTGTGAGCGGCCAGATCCGAAGTCTTGGCAACGTTGAGGTCAGAGGCTGTGTCCTGCCGAATCACGATGCCGTTCTTGTCCTGTGCTGCGGCGGGCTCGAGCACCGCGATGCCCTTGTCACCCCACGCGGAGCGGAGATCGGTTGTGGTCTGTTCCGTGTCCGAGGTCGCCGTCCCGCCGAGGAAAGTCAGCGCCGAGCCAACATACTCCGGCAGCAGATCCAGCTCACCGCTCTCCAGAGCGGGGGCGTAGATCTCCCGGTTCCCGATGTTCAGCTTTCTCGCAACGGATATCCCGTTGGCTTCGAGCGCCTGTGCATAGATCTCAGCGACGAGCGCACTCTCGCTGAAGTTCGCCGATCCGATCGTGATCGGCTCACGATCGGCAGAGTCATCACCCGATCCACACGCCGCGGCAACCAATGCAAGCGCGACGAGGACCGCCCCAATGACCCTTCTGCGGGGGTTCCGCATGGGTATCTCCCTTCGTTACCAAACCGACCCCTGCAGGGGCCGGCGGGAAGGGGAACCTACGCAATAGGCTTTGAAATCCCAATTCCTGGCTCAGGCGGCAACGCGAGCAATGTCCTCGGACGGCTCTCGGAGACCTCTCGGCAACCACCACCGCTCAATTGCAGAGAAGCCGAGCTCGGCCACGACGGCAAGACCGGCCACGAGCAACCCGCCGGCAAATACCTGGACGCTGTCCTGGGTCGCAAAGCCGTCGATGATGTACCGGCCGAGACCACCCCATGCGACGAGCGCCGCGAGCGTCGCGGTCGCAATGACCTGAACAGAGGCGACCCGCGCCGCTGCGAGAATCACCGGCGAAGCAACCGGTATCTCGATACGACGCACGACCTGAGGCTGGGTCATTCCCATGCCGCGGCCACTCTCGACGAGGGCGTCGTCGACGCCGGCAACCGCGGTGTACGTGTTGGTGAAGAAAGGCGGGACCGCCAGGAAGAACAGGGCAATGAACGTGGGCCAGAAACCCAGTCCCAGCCCAAGGCGGATGGAGAAGGGAAGCGAAATCGCGACGATGGCGAACGACGGGATGGCGCGAGCCATGTTCACGCCGGCTACCGCGATGACGCCACCCTTACGGCGGTGCCCGAGGTAGACCGCCGGAGGTATGGCGAGGGCGGCTGCCGCCGTCGTTGCGAGCACCGACATCTGGATGTGCTCCCACATCCGATTGGGGATCCCATTCACCCCTGTCCAGTTGGCAGGATCGGTGAACCAGGCAACCACTTCGCCGAGGAACTCGATCAAGCCGGTGCCTTTCGACGCGCCCAGGGGGTGAGGGCTCGTTCTGTCAGCGCCAGGCTCACGTCGACGACAACCGCCAGCAAGACCGAGAGCGCCGTTCCGACGAGAATCTGAGTCGTTCCGATGGGGCTGTAGAACAGGCTCAAACCTCTCAAGATGAAGAAGCCGTACCCCCCGAGGCCGATCAGCGAGGTCACCGTCACCAATCCGATGACGGTGACGGCGGCGATCCGGATCCCGGCCACGATCACGGGAAGTGCCAACGGCAGCTCGATCTCAATGAACCTCCGACGGCGGGTGTAGCCCATTCCCCGGGCGGCTTCGAGTACGTCCTGCGGGACGCCGTCGATACCCGCGACGATGTTGCGAATCAGGATCAGCAGTGTGTACGAAACCAGAACGATCTCCGCCGTGAGGTGGCTGAGACCAGTTATCGGAACGAGGAACGCGAGAGCGGCGAGGCTCGGAATCGTGTACAGGATCCCGGTCGTCCAGGTGATCGGTGTGTAGGTCTTGCGATAGCGGACGATGATGAGAGACAGCACAGTGCTGATCACCAGCCCAACGGACACCGCGACAACCGTGAGAACGACATGTTCGACAGTCCGATCCCAGATCGCATCGATGTTCCTGCCGATCCAGTCCCAGCGGAACACACCCTGTGCCTGGGTCTGGGCAAGTCCGATCACTCGATGATCTCCCGGCTGATCTCCTCTGACGTGACCATTCCGAGATAACGTTCGCCGTCGAAGACTGCGGCGACCGCCGTATGCGACGAGATGACGGCATCGAGGGCCTGCTGCAGCGAGTCCGTCGCCGCCAGCTTCGTCTGGAAAGGCAAGAGGTGAACTCGATCGAGCGTGTCGTGGCCGGCAATGTCGTTCTCGGTGAACCAACCTTCGATCCGGCCGTCGCCCCCAACCACCGCCCAGTCGATCTGGTAGCGGCGCATCATTTCGCGGGCCTCGGCAACAGGCGCCGACCGGGGCAGAACAGGCCCGGGATCCAGGTTGATCTGAGATATCGGGACGAGGGAAAGCCTCTTGATGCCACGATCGGTTCCGAGAAAATCGGCAACAAAGGCGTTGGCGGGGTCACGGAGAAGCTCCTCGGGGGGTGCATATTGCTCGAGAACGCCGCCGATGTTGAGGAGGGCCACCCGATCACCGAGCTTGATAGCTTCGTCGATGTCGTGCGTCACGAGAACGATCGTCTTGTTGAGCCGAGCCTGAAGTGAAACGAGCTCGTCCTGGAGCCGGGTGCGAACAATCGGGTCGACGGCACCAAACGGCTCGTCCATGAGAAGTACCGGAGGGTCCGCGGCGAGCGCTCTGGCAACACCGACGCGTTGGCGCTGGCCTCCAGAGAGCTCGCTCGGGTAACGGGTCAACATGTCTTCGGAGAGATCGACGAGGTCCGTCAGCTCGAGCACACGCGCTTGTATGCGCTTCTTCTCCCATCCGAGCAGCTTCGGAACGGTGGCGATGTTGTCCCGAATCGTTCGGTGTGGGAACAGGCCGATTTGCTGGATCACGTAGCCGATGCCGCGACGCAGCTCATGGGCTTCCATCTGTGCAACGTCTCTTCCGGCCACGGTGATCGTCCCGCCCGTTGGCTCGATCAATCGGTTGATCATCTTCAGCGTTGTCGTCTTGCCACACCCGGAGGGACCGACGAGCACCACGGACTCACCCTCGGGAATCGTGAAGGTCAAGTCACCGACGGCAGCGACGTCTTGGCCGGGGAACGTCTTGCTGACGTGCTCGAGTTCGATCACGGGCTTCGCAGCCCTCGGCCATCAGGCGTGCACATGCTGCCAAGCGAATCGGCCCTTGATGCACAGGTGGCCCGATGTGACGCTGTGATCGGTTGGCGAGGTGACCTTGACGATGGCGTTTTCCTGGACGTGGACGTCGAGGCTGCAGCCGACTCCACAGAACGGACAGATCGTCCGTGTCACTGTTTGAGTCGTCTCGTCCCACGTGCCATCGCGCCTCATGTCGTATTCGACCCTGCCGATCAACGCTCCCGTTGGGCACACTCCGATGCAATTGCCGCAGTACACACAGGCCGACTCCGGCAAAACAACGTCGAACTCAGTGGAAACCTCCGCCGTGAAGCCCCGGCCGCTGATCGCGATGGCAAAGGTGTTCTGGGCGTCCTCCCCGCAAGCCTCGACGCACTTGTAGCAGAGGATGCACTTGTCGTAGTCCCTGATGTACAGCTCGTCTTGGATCTTCACCTGGTGTTCGACGGCCCGCGCCGATTCACCAAAGCGACCGGCATCGACGCCGGACTGTTCCATCCACCCCTTCGTTTGCTGGTCGACGAGACCGAGATCCACCGAAGACGCCAGGAGTTCGAAGACCAGCTTGCGTGAGTGCAGAGCCCGTTCGGACGTCGTGCTGATCTCCATACCCGGTTCGACGGGTCGAGAACAAGCAGGCACAAGGGGTCGGGAACCCTCGACCTCGACGACACAAACGCGACAAACGTTCACCGGTGTGAGCGTCTCGAGGTAACAGAGCGTCGGAACGTCCGAACCGGCTCCACGGCACGCTTCGAGGACGGACGAACCTTCGCGCACCGCAACGGTGGTGCCGTCGACAACCACGTCGACTAACGGCCGCGGGGGAGCGAGCGGCCGTTCGATCATTCGGCGCCCCCGATCAGCCCGAGTGCGAGCGCCGACTGCACGGCCGTGCTGGCGACCTGGCCGAGACCACAAATCGAGGCGTCGCGCATGACGAGGTCGAGATCTCGGAGTGTCGCCAGGTCGAGCGCCGGATCGGATGCAGCGAACAGGCGATCGAGAGCCTCGGACTGACGCACCGTTCCGACGCGACACGGGACGCACTGCCCACAGGACTCTTCGTGGAAGAACCGGGCGATCCGCGCCGTCACCGCCTCGAAATCCGTCGTGTCGTTGAACACGACGATCGAACCCGATCCAAGAGGCAACCCAGCGCCACGTGTTCCTTCGAATGTCAGTTCGACGTCGATCCCGTCGTCCTTGACGAAGGCTCCTGCGGCGCCGCCGACGAGGACGGCTCCCAACGATCCATCCACTCCGCCGGCAAGCTCGATCAGCGATCTCAAGGACGTCCCGAAGACCACCTCGTAGACACCCGCGGCGCCGACGTCACCGGAAACGGAAAAGAGTTTCGTTCCCGTCGATCCGGTCGTTCCCGACGCGGCAAAGGTTTTGCCCCCCTCGATGACGATGCGTGGGATGTTGGCAAGTGTCTCGACGTTGTTCACCAGAGTGGGCTTGCCGAACAAGCCGGCTTCGGTCGGGAAGGGGGGTTTCTGGCGCGGCTCGCCGCGGAAGCCTTCGATCGAGTTGAAGAGAGCGGTCTCTTCCCCACAGATATAGGCACCGGCCCCGCGCCTGACTTCGATGTCGAACGAAAAATCCGCAGAGATGTCTCGACCGAGGTGTCCGGCCGCCGTGGCCCGGCGAATCGCATTGACGAGGAGGGCCTCACCAAACGGATACTCAGCGCGAATATAGATGAACCCGCGTTGGGCGCCCACCGCGAAGCCGGCGATCGTCATTGCCTCGACAACGACGAATGGGTCGCCCTCGAGGAGCACCCGGTCCTTGAAAGTCCCCGGCTCGGATTCGTCGGCGTTACACACCACGTACCGGACTGTTTCCGTGGCACCCGCCACGGCTGCCCATTTGATGCCGGCAGGGAACGCGGCGCCACCTCGACCGCGAATCGACGACGATTCAACCTGCGCGATGACCGCCTCGCGACCCATCTCGATAGCCATTGGCAGCGCTCGATAGCCGCCGGCAGCGACGTAGTCATCCAGCGATGCAGGGTCGGTGACACCAATTCGGCCGAGAAGGCCCCCCGGGTTACCTGCCTGCTCTGGAGGCACCGGATTCGAAGGGCCCTGCGCATCGAGGACGGCTCCCTCGAGGACGTTCACCACGCTCGATGCATTTGCCGGCGCGATCACGCCATTGGCTGCCCCGGCAACCTGGATCATCGCTGCGGGCCCTCGTTCGCATTGTCCGAGGCACGGGCTTCGGTGCACACCCGGCACCCCGCTGAGTTCCGCGATCGTGTCCTCGGCTCCGAGAGCCAGGCAGGCGATATCGTCGCATACATGCGCCACTCTTTCCGGCTGCTCCTCGGTGGCGAGTAAGGCGTAGAACGTGGCGACGCCGTAGGCCTCCGCAGGAGGAACGGACAGACGCTCAGAGACATAGCTGAGCCCGCCCTCGCTGATCCATCCGATCTCGTCCTGGAGAGCGTGGAGCGCCGGCAGTAGGAGATGGCGATTGCCCTTGGCCTCTGCGACGCCAGCCCGTGCCGTCTGGCCATCGCGTGCCGATCCGGTGCCGGCGACGATCCGGTCGATGGCACTGCGCTCGATCACCGAAGCTTCGGCCGGCATCAGCTTGAGGTCGATGATGACTCCTCGGTCGCAATGCGCACAGCTTCG
>JAUVPA010000078.1 GCA_030598905.1 Acidimicrobiia bacterium | reverse complement strand
GCTCCTCCTCGCGCATCGGCGAGTGGAGTGCGAGGCTGCGCGCCGACTTGATCCGGGCGATTTCGACGGAACTTCGGAGCCGACGACCGACGAGCTTCATGATCTCGCGGTCAATGCGATCGATCTCATCCCGCAGCGAGGGGATGCCGAGCGACGTCATCAGTTTCTCGAAAGCGGGCAGGTCGAGTTGGTTGCCGTTGCCGAAGTTGGCACCGGCCGGATCGGGATGCACGGGAACGATGAGCCCGTCGGCACCGACCGACCTCGCCGCAAGAGCTAAAGGCTCCACGATGGAAGAGCCGCCGCCTGCAGGGGCGGGAGCGACGACAACAGGTAGATGGGACATCTGTTGTGCCACCGGAACGGCGGAGATGTCGAGCGACTCCGACGTCCGAGGGTCGAAACCGCGACTCCCCCGCTCGCACAGGATCACGTTCTCGTTCCCGGCGTGGAGGATGTACTCGGCGGCCAGGAGCCACTCGTCGATGGTCGAGGACGGTCCGCGGTGGAGCATCGTCGGATGGCCCGTCTCGCCCACCGCACTGAGCAGTGTGAAATTCTGCATGTTGTCGGGGCCGATCTCGAGGAGATCGACGTGCTCGGCGATGCGCTCGAGGTTGAAAGCATCGATCACCTCGGTCGCCGTCGGGAGGCCGACATCGTGCCCTGCAACATGGAGGAGGAGCATGCCCTCGTCCCCCAGTCCGCGGAATCCGTAAGGGCTCTGACCCGCGATGAACGAGCCGGCGCGTAGGACCGAGCCACCGGCAGCCGCAATGGCCGCTGCGGTCTGCATGATCTGTTCCTCGGACTCGACCGCCGCCGGTCCGGCCATGACCGGATACGAACCGTCACCGACTCGGACGTTCCCCACGGAAACGACGGTCGTGCTGACCTCCGGCCGGCGATGGCTCTTGAGTGTTGGTTCGTTTGTCATGGCGCTTCTCCATAAGAAAAGGCCCGGAATCTGCATCCGGGCCGTGTGCGAGACGCTGGTGTTGCGCGCGTTCGTCTACCCGGGGGGCTCGGTAAAGAACGGATACGCGTAGCGGTTCGTCTGCATTGCACCGCAACAGTACCCGGATCCGTCAGTTGGTCAAGACGTCGACTGCCGCCGCCGCCAGGATCGGCGGCAGCGGCTCCATCGCGGCGAACCGGTCATCCGACGTCTGGCCCGCGACGAAGCGGGAGTAGATCTGCTCGATGATGACCGCGATCCGGTACAGGGCGAGGCCTTCGTAGAAGTGGACGGCGCCGAGGTCGAGCGACGTCGCCTTTGCGTATTGGTCGATGACATCGTCCTTCGCCCGATATGGAGCCAGCACCACCGCCCGCTCACCGAAGATCGGATAGGTCGGCGCCGAGGGGTCCGGCCAATACGCAAGCAATGTCCCGAGATCGACGAGAGGGTCACCGACCGTGGCCATGTCCCAATCGAAGACGGCAACCACGTCCCCACCTGCTGAGATCATCGTGTTGTCGAGTTTGAAGTCATTGTGGAGAATCGTTGCTCTCTGCGGCTTTGGCACGCTACGTTCGAGCAAGGCAGCCGCCTGTTGCATCGCGGGGAGGTCTCTCGTCTTTGCCGCTTCCCATCGTCCCATCCAGCCATCCACCTGGCGTTGCACGAAGCCGTCGGGTAGGCCGAGATCCTCGAGTCCGACGGAAGCGGGATCGATGAGATGGAGGTCAGCGAGTGTCGCCACGAGCGATTCCGCGGTTCGCAGCCGAGGCGTGGCATCGTCACCGAACTCCTCGGGCCACTTGTCGCGGACGACATAGCCGGTGCGTCTCTCCATGACGAAGAAGGGCTTACCCATGACGGTGGCATCGGCGCAGTAGTGGTACGCCCGAGGCGCCTTGGGAAACTCAGCCCACAGTCGAGACAAGACCCGGTGTTCTCGCTCCATGTCGTGGCCGCCTCGTGCCACCGGTCCCAGTGGCGCCCTGCGCAGAACTAGTTCCCGTCGAGGGGTCCTGGCGAGGTACGTGAGGTTGGCGGCACCCCGCGGGAACTGTTCGAACTCGATCGGACCATCACCAACGAGATCGGGCAATGTGGAGCGGAGATAGGAGGCCACCGCAACCTCGTCGAAACGCTCCTCATCCCGAATCGGAGCCGTATCTTTCATCAACCCCCTCCGTTCTTGCGTAAGAACGCGGCAATATGCGCCCCCTGGCTACGCAAGAACCAGGACCGTGAGGATCAGAACCGCAACAAAGGGGAGGAGCACTTCGAACGCGTCGCGAACCGCCCCCACCTGGCGGCGGCCCGCCATCCGAAACTCGGCGACGACGATGAGCGCACCCGCCCCGACGGCGAGGATGCCGCCGGCAATGGCGACAACCGTCGCAACGCTAGAGCCGACCGGATCCACGAGGAGGGGGTCGATCGCCATGGCGACGAACACACCCCCCAGATAGATGTTCGTGAAGCCGAAGTAGCCCATGGCATCCTTGGACCTGCGGCGCAGCGCAGCCGCTTTCTGCATCAGCAGAACGCCGAGCACCGAGGCCGCGGCGAGATAGATCCAGCCCACGACGGACCCGGAGCCCACGAGAAGCAGAGAGACGCCGACCGTCACGACGGAGTACTTCAAGATGTGCTCGAGCGTCTCGCGCTCACCGACCACAACCGGCAGCATCGGAACTCCGGCCGATTGATAGTCCTCGCGGTAGCGCAGCGACAGGGCCCAGAAGTGCGCCGGGGTCCATGCGAAGACGATCGCGAACATCACCCATGCTGGAAGAGCGAGGCTTCCCGTCACGGCGACCCACCCGACGAGCGCGGGCACCGCACCCGCGGCTCCACCGATCACGATGTTCTGTGTGCTCGTCCGCTTCAGGGCCAGCGTGTAGACGAAAACGTAGAAGAGCAGGCCAAGCGTCGTCAGAACTGCTGCAAGCAGGTTCGCGAACACCCACAGCCAGGCGAAGCCGGACGCCCCAAGGAGAACACCGAACCAGAAGGCTGCCCGCGGCGAGATCCGAGAGGTCGGAATCGGGCGCCGGCGCGTCCTGGTCATGATCCCATCGATATCCCGATCGATGACCTGGTTGAGTGTGTTGGCACCCGCCGCAGACAACGTCCCGCCGACCACGGTGGCGATCACGAGCCACGTGCTGGGCCATCCCTGATCGGCCACGATCATCGCCGGAACCGTCGTGACGAGGAGGAGTTCGATGATGCGGGGCTTGGTCAGCTCGACGTATGCCCGCCAACCGCCAGGTTCATGAGGATCGATGATTCGAACTTCCCGGTGGCTCACGCTGCCCGCTCCATCGCCAAGTCGACGTCGGCATGCTCACCGACCGCCGCTGCGAAGAACATCACGTACGCAATCCACAAAGCGTCGGCAACCAGCAGGTGAACGACCTGTGTCTCGATTGGCGTCAGGAGAAAGATGTTGGCCACACCCACGAAGAACTGAACGAAGACGAGGCCGACAACGAAGAACCCGAGGCGGCGTGTGGCGCCACGGGTCTTGTCTCCGACCGAGAAGGCGACCCACGCAGCTCCGAAACCGGCGACTACGGCGATGAGCGGGTGGAGGACGCGGATCCGGAGCAAGAAGGGTGCAGTGTCGGCAAGCTCGGCGGCGACACCTTCTGAGATCGACTCGGCCGGGAACAACGTGTCGGCAAGTGCGTTCCACGCCCCGAAGACGCTGATCAGGAGGAGAAGTCCGGCACCGATGGCCAGGCGCTTCACCAGCAGTGCCCGCCCGGAGATCTGCGGTCCGGGCATCGCCGAGCCCCACCAGGCAGTAACGGCCAACCAAGCCAGAACCAAGTACGTGTTCATCAAGTGAAGGGGTACGACCAAGACCCGGCCAAGCGAAGCATCCTGATCGACCTATCCAAAGATCACGAGGCTGGCACCGAGCAGGGCTTCGATGAGGAGAAAGACACCGGCGCCTACGGCGGCGAAGCGAACACGATGCTGCCGTGGATAGACGACAAACGCGAGGATGACGAGGGCAAGCACCCCGAACCCGGCGGCCACCGACATAAGGCGGTGCGTGAACTCGATGATCGTCTCGGTACCGGCGCCCGTCGGGATGATCTGTCCGCGACAGCGCGGCCACGACTCTCCGCATCCGGCGCCGGATCCCGTGGCGCGCACAACCGTCCCGCCCAGGATGACCAGCACGTTCAGGAAGAGAACCGACCAGGCGAGTGTCGAAAAGCGGCGGTGGCGTTGGGAAGCCTCCACACCCATGGACCCAAGGGTACCGATACCTCGAAGCGGCCGACTGCGGACCGTCCGTGCTCGGGTACCCTTGGAGAGATGAAGAAGGTCATCGTTTTGATCGTGATCGCCGTGATCGCCGCCGTTGCGTGGAAGGTCTTGACTTCAGAGGTCGACGTCGACCCGGCTGGTTGACACCCCCAACGGCCCAGTCGCCGTCCGCCGCTTCGGCGATGGCGTAGCGACGGTCGCTCTGCACGGATTCACCGCTACCGGCGCCCAGTTCGCCGAGTTCGCGGACGTCGCCGGGATACAGGTCCTCGCCCCGGACCTGCCGGGACACGGCACAACCGATATCTCACCTGTGAACACGGCATCTGCAGTGGCGGCCGTTGTTGCGGTGCTGGAAGGGGTGGGCCCGGCGCCACTCGTCGGCTACTCACAAGGCGGGCGCATCGCGATCCTCGTTTCCCTCCAACGGCCGGATCTCGTGCATCGACTCGTCGCCGTCTCCGCCTCTCCGGGAGTTGCGGACCGAGTGACGAGACAGCGAGACGACGACGCTCTCGCCAAGAGAATCACCAACGAAGGGATCGGGGCGTTCCTCGACGAGTGGCTGACCGGACCACCGGTCGGAACCGATCATCTACCAGACGATGTGCGCGCTCCCGATCGAGTCATCCGCGAGCAGAACACTGCAGAGGGCTTGGCTGCCGCTTTGCGCGGCTACGGCCAAGGTGCTCAGCCATATGTGATGGACCGCTTGACTCAGCTGGCCGGTCCGACGCTGTTCGTCGCCGGGGAGCGTGACGTCACGTACAGTCGACTGGCGGAGGAGATGGCGGGCGTTGTGCCACACGGACGGGTTGAGATCGTGCCGGGTGTCGGACACAACGTCGTCCTCGAAGCACCGGGCGCGCTGGCAGCTCTCATCGGTGCCGAGACATGACAATGCCGTCCATCGTCGCCGTGATCCCGGCCGCCGGTCGCGCCATCCGCCTCGGCGACGCCGTGGAGGGCAGCAAAGAAGTCGTCGAGGTCGGCGGTGCACCCGTGACCGCTCACCTACTGCACCGGCTCCAACTGGCCGGGATCGACACAGTCGTCATCGCGCTGCGGAGCGGCAAGTGGGACATCCCCGCGGCCTTGCAGCCCTACCGCGAGGACACCACCATCTCGTATGTCGTTCTCGAGGAATCGCCAAGCGCTGCCCACTCAGTGGCTGCTGCGATGCCGATGGCTGCCGACCGGCTCGTGGCGTTGGGTTTTCCCGACATCTTGTTTCATCCGATCGACGCCTATCGCCGCCTCCTCGAGCGCCAACGCAGCACCAGCGCAGACATCGTCATGGGCCTCTTCCCATCTGGGGACGCGGAGAGTGTCGACATGGTCGAACTGGACGCCGAGAACCGGCCGCGCCGCTTGGTGATCAAGCAGCCGGACCAAGGTCTGCGGTACTCGTGGGCCGTCGCTGTCTGGACACCCCGCTTCAGCCGCCATTTCGCCGACTTCACGGCGAGCGCCTTCGCCAATGGTCACGAGCTCCACGTTGGCGATGCGATCCAGGCTGCACTAGACGGCGGATTCGAGGCTGAAGCCTTGATCTTCGAAGACGGCGGCTACCTCGACATCGGGACGCCTGAGAGCCTGGAGGAGGCACGACGCCTGTTCGTGGAACACCCGAACCTCGGCGACGCGTCATCAGACAGCAAGCCGGCGGCCTAGATTCAGCCGCAGTGTGAAGGACCTACCCACCGGAACGGTCACGTTCCTCTTCTCCGATATTGAAGCCTCTACTCGTCTCATCGATGTGCTTGGCGATCAATACGGTCCGTCCCTCGAACTCCACCAGGCCGTCGTCCGAAAAGCTCTGGCGTCCAACGGCGGCATCGAAATCGCAACCGAGGGCGATTCCTTCTTCGTCGCCTTCGCAACGGCTCCGGACGGTGCCAACGCTGCGGTGGAGATCCAGCAAGCCCTCGTTGCCATCGACTGGCCGGGCACAAGCCCGATGAGAGTGAGGATTGGACTTCACAGCGGCGAGGGGGTGCTCGGAGGCGACAGCTACGTCGGCATGGACGTTCATCGGGCTTCCCGAATCGCCGAAGCCGGACACGGCGGTCAGGTTCTGATCTCCGATGCGACACGCAGCCTGTGCCAGGACCGGCTTCCCAATGGCGCGGAACTGGTCGATCTCGGGAACCACACACTCAAAGACATCCCCACGCCAGAGCGGATCTACCAGGTCAGCGTTGCTGGACTTGACGCCAGCTTCCCCGCACTGCGCACAGTGGGAGCCGCACCCAACAACCTGCCCTCACACCTCACCGGGTTTATTGGTCGTGACACCGAGATCGAGGAGGTCAACTCGCTCCTCGATGCCGCCCGGCTGGTGACGCTTGTAGGGCCAGGTGGTGTCGGCAAGACGCGGCTCTCACTGCAAGCGGCCTCCGGCGCGTTCGACAGGTTTCCCGATGGCGTCTGGCTGGCCGACCTGACGCGCGTGGCCGATCCAGGATCCGTGACCCGAGCCGTCGCCGAGCCTCTCGGCGTCGTCGAAGCCAGCGGGGAGGGTTCCCGCCCGTTGATCGATGTCCTCACCTCGTACCTCACCGGCAAGGCGATGCTCCTGATTCTCGACAACTGCGAACACGTCCTCGAGGGATGCGCAGATCTTGCCGGCCACCTCCTACGAGAGATCGAAGACCTGACAGTCCTGGCAACCAGTCGTGAGGTCCTCGGAGTCCACGGAGAAGTCACCTACCTGGTTCCCCCTCTCACGACCGGCGAGCACGACTCAGAGGCCGTTCGCCTCTTCATCGATCGCGGCGCTCGGGCCAGACATGGATGGAGACCCGACTCCGATGAGCGGGCCGCTGTGGCCTCGATCACGGCGCAGCTCGACGGACTGCCCCTCGCCATCGAGCTGGCTGCGGCCCGCGTCAGCGTGTTGACACCCAGTCAGATCCTGCAGCGCCTCGACGACAGGTACCGGCTCCTCACGGCGGGACGCTCGGCACCGGATCGTCACGCCACGCTTGCCGCGGCCATGGACTGGAGTTATGAGCTGCTCTCCCCCGTCGAGCAAGCCGTACTGCAGCGCCTCTCGGTCTTTCGCGGGTGGGGGATCGAAGCCGCCGAGGCCGTGCTCGATCCCATCCTTCATGGCGAAGATTCACTCGAGATCCTCTCCGGTCTCATCGACAAGTCGCTGATCGAGGTGACAACCGTCGGAAGCGAGAACCGGTACCGACTGCTAGAGACGATCCGGCACTACGGACTGACCAAGCTCGATCCCTCCGCAGAGGCGAACGCCCGGTCCGATCACGCTGCTTACTTCCTCGATTTCGCGGAACGCGGCGACGCCGGTCTCAAAGGACCCGATCAGGCAAACTGGGTATCACGGGTCACTCTCGACCACGACAACGTGCGATCCGCCATCGAATGGGCATCCGAGGAGGATCACGAACTCGCGCTGGCTCTCGTGGGAGCCATGAGTTGGTATTGGTTCATCGAGGGTCACTGGCAGGGTCCGTTGGTCACCTTCCGAAACGTTTACGACGAGTCGGCTGATGCGGAGCCACTGCTGCGGGCCCAAACCGCGTACCGCGCCGGCGGAATCGCGATGATCTGGGGTCGTTTCGCCGAAATCGGATCGATCATCGAGGACGCCGACGCCGTATTGGCCGAACGGGGTTCTGCAATCGACCGCGCCTTCATCGACCACTACATGGGTCTTCTGGCGGCAACCCGGGGT
>JAUVPA010000138.1 GCA_030598905.1 Acidimicrobiia bacterium | reverse complement strand
GCCATCGACAAAGCGCTTCCGTAGCCTCCCACTCCTGCGCCTCGTCGTTGTGAGAAAGCAGATTCGTACGGCGTCCCGATACTCGGGGGGAACCGGCCTCGGTGGAATCGGCGGTCGAGCGGGGCAGCGACATTCTTCCCGATCCAGTCGAAGGGGGACATCTTCGCCCTCGAAGGAGACAGGCCCACCGACGGTATCGCACGGCGGAGAGATCCTCGGTCCGGGCACGTCCCCTCGGTACGCTCGTGAGGCCGAAACTCAGGGAGCGCAGTGGACGAACCATCTGCCGAGGTTGTCGAACCAGCGCCGACCGACACCGACTCACATCTCTCAGCGGCTCCTCCGTGGAGCGCACAGACGAAGATGGCGGTGGCTGTCGGCCTCGTCGTCGCCGCCCTCCTTGTGTTGTGGATATCGCGAGGCGTTCTCCCAATCCTCGCCCTCTCGTCCCTCATCGCTTTTCTTCTCGCTCCCGCGATTCGGTGGATGAACCGGAAGCTGAGAGTTCCGCGAAGCGTCTCGCTGATCATCACGTACCTCCTCGTTCTGATCCTGACCCTGGCCATCGGTGTGTTGATCGCGAGCTCCGTGATGGCATCTGTCCGCGAACTCGATCCGGGTGAAGCGGTGGAAGGCGTCCGGCAGTGGATGCTGAGGGTGATCGATGATTCTGGCCGTGTTGTCCTCTTCGGTATGACGCTCGACGTGAACCAGGTTCTGGAACCGCTCCAGGGATGGCTGCAAGGGGAGGGCAATCTCCCGGTAGACGGCGAGGGCAGCGTGATCGAGATCACGACCGGCCATCTGGCGCTTCTCTTCGGCGGACTCCTCGGCTCGGTGCAGTCCGTCCTGGGTTTCATCGTGGCCATCTTCACGTCGACGCTCGTAACCGTCCTCGTTGCCGTATACCTCAACGCGGACAGCAGGCGGTACCACGAGGGTCTGGCTCGGGTCGTGCCTCCCGGTTATGAGGGCGACGCGCTTCGCCTCGGCTCGCGGATCAAGCGAGTGTGGACGTGGTACATGTACGGCCAGCTGATCAACAGCCTCATCACGGGACTTCTCGTGTGGGGCGCCCTCGAACTGGTTGGGCTCCCGGGAGCGTTCCTGATGGGGTTCATCATGGTGCTGCTCAACATGATCCCGACCATTGGTCCGATCCTCGCTGCGGTCCCCGGAGTCCTGGCGGCGCTGATACAAGGGACCACCCGCTTCGACAACATGAACAATCTCGTGTTCGCGTTTCTCGTGGCGGGCATCTACATCGTCGTCGTGCAGCTCCAAGCCAACCTCATCGCGCCGCGGGTGATGGGCAGCGCCGTGAACCTGCGTCCGGCCGTCGTGATGATCGGCCTTGTCGTGGGTCTCCAGGTGGGCGGCCTCCTGGGTTCGCTGCTCGCGGTGCCGGTCATCGCGACCGGGAGAGAGATCGTGCGTTACCTCTACGCCAAGCTCATCGACCGCGATCCGTGGCCGGAACTCGCCGAGACGGAGTCTGAACCGGAGGCGCCGCCTCCAGAAGCCGCCGAAGCTGCGGCGTCGGCATAACACGCGGCTCCTAGAGTCGCCTCACTGTGGACAAGCTGGAGATTGCTCGAGATTGGCTGCCGCGGTACACGGGAATGCCGGTGGACCAATTCGGCTCCCACATCCTGCTGACGAACTTCGCCAGCTACGTCGAGCGATTCGCGGAACGGTTCGGATGTGCCATCTCTGGTGAGGGTCTGCCCATGCAGGCGGCAACCAGCGAAGAGGGCATCACGATCATCAACTTCGGCATCGGCACCGCAAACGCGGCCACGGTTATGGACTTGTTGGTTGCCGTCGAGCCGAAGAGTGTGCTGTTCCTCGGCAAATGTGGCGGCTTGAAGCACTCCTCGGAGATCGGCCACTTCATCCTGCCGATTGCGGCGATTCGGGGTGAAGGGACATCGGACGAGTACTTCCCTCCGCTGATGCCTGCCTTGCCGTCGTTTGAGCTGCACAAGGTCGTCTCGGACGAGATCGACAGACGCGATCTCGAGTACCGAACCGGTGTCGTGTACACGACGAACCGTCGCGTCTGGGAGCACGATCGTGCGTTCCTGGACAAGATGAGGGGGCTTACGTCCATCGCCGTCGACATGGAGACGGCGACGATCTTCATCGTCGGGCACGCCAACTCCATCGCTCGCGGCGCGCTGCTCCTCGTCTCGGACGTTCCTCTTCGCCCGGAGGGCATCAAGACTCAGGAAACCGACCGTGTTGTGACGGCAACCTGGTCTGACGTCCACCTCGAGATCGGCATCGACTCTGTGAGACGAATCGCCGAGGAGGCCCTCGAGGTCAAACATTTCCGGTTCTGATCTCCCCCGTCCCGGCGTGCTTTCATCAGCACTATGAAGGTTTCCCTCAAGACGTCTCAGCAGGACACCACGTGGGACGACCTCTCCGCGATCTGGCGTCTTGCCGACGACATCGATGTTTACGAGGGCGCCTGGCTCTTCGATCATTTCTATCCGCTGTTCACGGATCTGGACAAGCCCTGCCTGGAGGCGTGGACGCTCGCCGGGGCGCTGGCGTCCATCACCAAACGGCTCCGCATCGGCCACATGGTCACGTCGAACACGTACCGCCACCCTGCGGTGGTGGCGAACATGGTCGCGACGTTGGACCGAGTCTCAAACGGGAGGTTCGACTTCGGCTTTGGTGCCGGATGGTTCGAGCAGGAACACACGGCGTACGGCATACCGCTGCTGCCTTTGAAGGAACGCTTCGACGCGTTCGACGAAGCGCTGGAGGTGATCGACCTGCTGCTCACTCAGCCGAGTCCGAGTTTCTCCGGTGAGCACTACACCTTGCAAGAGGCGTACTGCGAGCCGAAGCCGATTCAGACTCCCCGGCCGCCCTTCGTGATCGGCGGCAGCGGTGAGAAACGGCTTCTGCGCAGCGCGGCTCGCTGGGCCGACCACTACAACTACCCGCGGTCCGACCCCGAAGACTTCGCCTACAGGCTCAGCGTGCTGCAAGAGCACTGCGAGGCCATCGGGCGCGATCCCGGCGAAATCGAAGTGTCTTTCCAGGTCCGCGTCGACGACATCGGCGAAGCCGTGGCCACGGCCGCTCGCGTCGGCGACGTCGGCGCCGATCACGCCATCTTCTATCTCCCGGCTCCCGCCGATATCGGCATCGTGGAACCCCTTGCGGCGGCGGCTTCCGGGCTTCGTTAGGCGCCGGCGCACCAACTGATTCGCCGATTCGCCGCTCAAGAGCGTCGCCGAACGGGCCGATTCCCTCCCCAGCCCTGGTGCGAAGGGGGTCCATGGCTCGATCGAACACGTCGATGCAGCGCTGGTGGCGACCACTTCTCGTCGTTGCACTTCTCGCCGTCACCCTCGTTGTCGCCCCGGCGGGCACTGCGGCTGCCGCGATCACGCCGGGCGAATTCGAGCAGTGCCTTCTCGACAAGATCAATGCCGACCGAGCCGACGTCGGGTCCCAGCAACTCGTGATGGCTGCGGATCGCGTCGACCAGGTCCGGGCTTGGTCCGAATGGATGCGGCACAACAGCTTCCGCCACATGACGAGTGTTGAGAGAAACCCGATCCTACCGACAGGCACCTTCACCTGGGGCGAGAACATCGCGATGTGGGGCAGTCCGAATCTCTCCGACTGCTCCCAGATCCACAACATGTTCATGAACTCGAAAGGGCACCGAGACAACATCCTCCGCTCCGGCTTTCGCTACGCCGCTCTCGGTGCTTACGTCGATGGCTCGGGCTGGTGGGTGACAGAGCTCTTCTTCGACGCAAGTGGCTACTCGCCGGAGTGCAACGGCACCTTCTGTGACGACGACACGTCGACATTCGAAGCCGACATCGAGAGGATCGCCGCTGCCGGCATCACCCGGGGATGTAATCCGCCGACGAACGACCGGTTCTGTCCCAGCGACTATGTGACGCGGGGTCAGATGGCGGCGTTCCTGGTGAGGGCATTGGGCTTGAGCGGTGCCGGCTCTGTCGACTTCGTCGACGACGACGGCTCGACGTTCGAGTCGGACATCGAGAAGATGGCTGCGGCCGGGATCACCCAGGGCTGCAACCCGCCGACCAACAACCGCTTCTGCCCCGACGACCGGGTGACGAGAGGTGTGATGGCGGCCTTCCTCGCCCGGGCATTGCACCTCTAGCCCTCGACTGCTCCCCGCTCTCTTCGAGGGGTGGAGAGCTTGGCTGAGCCGAGACTCCTGATCGAGGTGGAGGCGGTGGCAGTGATCGGCTGTCGTGCTCTACCTTCACGTCACGTATGGACGACTTCTTTCCCTATGACTTCGATTGGCGGTTCAAGGGAGTGTGGTGGCCGCTCGGGGTTCGTGAATCGGATGGTGTCACCCTGACCGACGATCGGTTCATCGCCACCTTCGGCCGCTGGCGCGTTGACACGTCACTGTCCAACATCAGCGAGTGCTCCGTCACGGGGCCCTATCGGTGGTGGACCTCGGTCGGGCTTCGGGGGTCTGCAGCAGACTCCGGCGCCACGTTTGGCACCACTCCGCGAGGCGGCGTCTGTGTCTTGTTCAACGAGAAGATCCCCCGCATGATCGGTCTCCACGACCACCGCGGCTTGACTGTGACGGTGAAGGACCGCCAAGGACTGGTCGACCGCCTCCTCTGACTGAAGCTATCGGGGGACTCCCCGATTCCCATCTCCACCCGACGGGAGCAACGTGAATCCATTCGGATGGAGGGATGAGGATGAGGCTCTCGACCACAGGAATGCTCCTGGCGGCGATCGTCGTGGCGGGCTGCTCGAGCAGTTCCGGCGACGTTTCAGCTGAAACGGTCACCACTCAGTCAACAACAGTGGCGATCGAACCGGTAGACGCCATCGACGACGCAGGCGAAGCATCAACGATCGGAGCCGTTTCTCAAGAGGCGCCACCCGAGGAGGCACCGACGTTCACCCTCGAGTGGGTGGAGGCCGGCTTGTCCGGTGAGACGTTCCTC
>JAUVPA010000007.1 GCA_030598905.1 Acidimicrobiia bacterium | reverse complement strand
TCCCCTGCCTCGACCGCGAGGTCTACCTCGCTGACCACAGGTGATCCGTTGTAGCGAACGGACACACGGTGCAACGTCACGGCATTCATGGACCGGCGCTCCTGCTCGTCTTCAACACCAATGCGAAGAACGGGGCGCCGACAAACGCCGTGACAACGCCGATCGGAAGTTCTGCGGGAGCCATGATCGATCGAGCGAAGATGTCGGCGATGACGAGGAACGCTCCGCCGAGGATCAGAGACAGCGGGAGCACGACGCGGTAGCTGGATCCGGCAACGAGGCGGATCGCGTGCGGCACGATGATCCCGACGAAAGCGATCAGGCCGGCGACGGCAACCGCGGCGGCCGTACCGAGCGTCGCCGCGATCACGATCGCAAGACGGACCCGGCTTGGGTCGATGCCGAGCATCCCTGCCTCGTGATCGCCGACGCTCATCACGTCGAGCAAGCGCCTTCCGAGCAGAATGACGAGAGAGCAGGCGGCAACGTACGGCACCACGAGGAGTACCTCACGCCAGCCAACGGTCGAAAGCCTGCCGAGGATCCAGCCGTACACCTCTCTCAGCGATTCAGCGTCCCGCTGCTGCAGATACGTCTGGACCGCAGTGAGGAATGCTGCCACGGCGACTCCGGCGAGGATGAGCGTCACGGCCGTTCTCCCCGACCTGAGCGAGAAACCGATGCCGTATGTCAAGCCGACTCCCACGAGAGCCCCAACGAACGCCGCCAGCGGAAGCGGATCAATCGGCCAGCCATCTCCGCTGAAACCTGTCGTGATCGCAAGCGTCGCACCGAGCCCCGCTCCGGCTGCAACGCCGAGCAGGTAGGGGTCGGCGAGAGGATTGCGAAACGTCCCCTGATACGCCCCACCGGCCAGGGCCAGCATGCCGCCGACGAGCACACCGAGCACCACACGCGGCATCCGAAGCTCCCACAGAATCGTCTCCTGTCGTTCCGTCAGCCCGGACTCGACAGCCACGAAAGGCAGCCGATCCAGGCCCGATCGGAACACGTCAGCAGCGTCGAGGGCAACGGGGCCGACCAGGGCTCCGGCGAGCACAGCAAAACCGAGCAGGACGAGGGATCCCACGAGCCAGCCCCACCGGAGGCGAGTCGGGCGGAGATCCCCCGCAGTCATGGGCTCGTCAACTCGAAGGTCAGGATCGCCTCTGCCGCTGCCGCGAGGAGATCAACGACCCTCGGCCCCCAGCGCGAGGCAACGTCATCGTCGAGTTCGACTACGGCGCCGTTCTGGAGCGCAGACAGCTGGTCCCAACCGGGGCGGGCTGCCAGCGTCTCGGCATTCTGAGCACAGCACTTCGTGTCGGCAAGGAAGACGAGGTCCGGGTCGACATCGATGATGAACTCTGAGCTGAGCTGCGGATAACCGAAGCCGTCCGGATCGGCCGGATCAGCGATGTTCATCAATCCGAGTTCGCCGAATAGGTGTCCGACGAATGTCGAAGAGGTCACGGAATAGAGCTCTTCACCCAACTCGTAGTAGTAGTTGGCCCCTGAGGAACCGGTCACCGAGGCTTCGATATCGGCGATGTCCTCCTGCATGCCGGCAACGAGTGTCGTCGCCGCGTCGATATTGCCGGTGGCGATGCCGAGCTGCTCGATCTGACCCAGTGCGTCGTTCAGATCAACGGCCGCCGGTTGGTAGACCGCCGGAATGCCAAGCGTCTCGAGGCCTGCCGCCAGGTCGCCGGGATCAAAGAAGTAGATGACGAGATCAGGGTCATAGGTGGCGAGGCTCTCCGCGGTCACCGTGAACCCGTTGAGGTCGGTGATGGGTGCCGCCTCGGGGTAGTTCGACGTGTCGTCGACGGCGACCACCTGGCCGCCTGCACTTATGGCGAACAGCGACTCCGTGGCGGTTGAGCTCAAAGAAACGATCCGCTGAGGTTTCTCTTGGATGGTCACGTCGCCCGTGGGTGTCGTGATTGTCACGGGGAAGGCTGCCGCTTCGGCCACCGTCGACGTCGATGGCGGAGCAACGTCACCGGAGCTACAGGCCGCGGCAAAAACGGCAAGAGCTGCCAGGAGTAGGAACAGACGGGACATGGTGGTCTCCTCTCTCTCGGAGGAGGCCTTGCGGCAACGGGATCGCCCCTCCTCCGAAGGCTCGACCGCTCTCCGCAGCAAAGGCGACCTGGCTCGTCCCCTCGAGGGGCATCACAGTTGCGGGACAGCGCCGGAGTCTCACCGGACTTCGCTTCAACTGCGGTGTCCGCCTCCATGGGCGGACGCCGTCACGGAATCGTACCCCATCCCGGTAACGTCCCGACTTGTGAAACGCGCTGTCTTCGTTGCCATCGCCATCGCAGGTACCGCAGCGGCTCTTGTCGTGGCCGCGCTGCGCGACCGCCGCCCCGAGGCTCCTCGCGGATCGTGGGAACCGGTCGAGCACCGCCCGCCTGGCGACTGATGCGCGTCGCCATCCACTCGACCACAGAAATCGGCAATCGCGCAGGCAGGATCCTCCTCGCTGAGAGGTCGCTTGTCTCCCTCGGCCTCGTCGACGCCAGCCCCCGCAATCGGGACGAGAAGGTGGAGCGAGCCAACAATCTCAGCGAATACGACGTTGCCGTAACCGATGCCAAAGACATCGCGTTCATCGATCGAGCTTCCTCCGCGGGAATCGCGTGTGTCCTGTGGCATGACATCGACTACACCCGCTGGTTTGCGGACGCACCTCTGCTCGTCGGGTCGAATTTTGGCAACGGCATCGCGCCTTCACTCGCTGCCCACGCGCACGCCATCGCGGAAGGTGAGTTGACGATCGCGTGGACGGTCGACGGACGCCCCCTCCGGCGTGGGTTTCCCGTTGCTTTCCCGGACCCGGTGGGCTCACTGTGGGGGGAACAGACGGACTCGGAGCGAGGAGCCCGCAGGATCACGGCTCCGGTACAGGGAAACTGGGCGGGGGCACTCGTGATGGTGGGACCGCACGACAATCCGACGCGGACGGTCGGAGTCGCCGACGAAGCCGCTCATCTCGAGGCTGTCGCGCTCGCGGCTGGCGTGGTCACCACAGCGCGGGGAAGTTACGCCTCGGGTGTGGTTCGACCCGACGACTCTCCCGAACAGTATCTACTCGCTGCTCTCGACATGGGCCTCGAGGTAGCTGGTTTCGTCGGCGAGGCCACCTCGCCGACGTAGTCGGGGAGCATCGGTCTGGGTCTAAGAGTCTGCTGAGGCCGTGCGCACCGCCTGCTGATCGGTTTCGGTGGTGCTCCCTGATCCCGGCGGCGAGGGATGCTGCTCGGTGGTCGCCGGTGGCGGGCCGTTGTCGACAGGGTGGATCACCGGCCGCACCCTCGGTTGTTTCTGGGTGACCGGTGCCTGTTGGTGGCTTTCCTCGAGGACGATGACCTCGACACCGCCAACCATGTCGGAGATGAGGTTGTACAGAACCGCGGCCAGCGTCATGACCCCGGTGGCGAGAATGGCCCACACAATCGCGGCGAGGAGGATCACTCTGAAGTAGAGCTGGCCATCCGGGGTGAATACGATCGTGAGGCTGGCCATCAGGTCGGCCACTTTCTCCGGTATGCCGCGCTGCACCGCGATCGACCACATCACCCACGTCCCGAGCACGAAGATCAGACCCGCGATCGTGTTGAACACCAGTGAGACCTTGAGCACGGTCCATGGATCGAACTTGCGTATGACGCGTCGAACGCGACGAACTGGCATCCCCTACGAGTGTAGGAAGCAGTCCCGGAAACGAGGAGGTTTACTCCTCTTCCTCGTCGTTGGGGACCAGCGACACCGCGGAGAGTTCGGCGCCGTCCTCGAGATTCATGACCCTCACGCCGGTCGACTCCCGCTTCTGGCGTGAGATCTCGCCGACTGCCTGGCGAATGACGATGCCGTCCGAGCTGATGACGAACACCTCTGTGTCGGGAGCAACGGCGACGGCGTCCACCAGCGTTCCGCGCACACGTGTGAGTTTCATCGCCTTCACACCCATACCGCCGCGGCCCTGCCGACGGAACTGCTCCATTTTGGTCCGTTTTCCATAACCGCCGGAGGTCAACAGCAAAACCTCGTCACCCTCGTCGGCACATGCCGCCGCAACAACATGGTCCCCTTGACGCAGCCTGATCCCGCGAACGCCCTGGGAGGCTCGGCCCATCGGACGCACATCCGACTCCGTGAAGCGGATTCCCTGTCCATTGTGCGAGAACATGAGCAAGTCGGACTCACCGCTCGTCGCACGCACCGCGACCACTTCGTCTCCCTCGGTGAGCTTGATGGCGACGAGCACCTGATTGCGAGAGTCGTAATCCGAGAACTTGGTCTTCTTCACCTGTCCATGTTTGGTGAACATGACGAGAAAACGATGTGTCTCGTAGTCACGGGTATCGATGATGGCCTCGATCCGCTCATCCGGATCCATGGGAAGAACCGATTGCACGAGCACACCCTTCGCAGTGCGGTCCTTGCGCGGAATCTCGTGCGCTCGCACCCGGTACACCTTGCCCATGTTCGTGAAGAACAGCAGGTAGGCGTGGGCACTGGTGTGGAGCACATTGGTGATGACGTCGTCCTCGCGCAGACCGGCGCCTCGCACGCCGCGTCCACCGCGGCCCTGGGTGCGGTAGGTCTTGGCCAGCACCGACTTGACATAGCCTGCAGACGAGATCGTGACGACGAGTTCCTCGTCGGCGATCAAGTCCTCGAGCGACATCTCACCAACATCGGGGATGATTCGGCTGCGCCGGGTGTCCGCGAATTTGTCCCTGATCTCGACCAACTCCGCTGCAATGAGTTCGCGGCGCTTCTTCTCGCTGCCGAGGATCGCCTTCAGCTCTTCGATCAGGGCCATGAGAGCGGCATGCTCCTGACGGAGCTTGTCCGTCTCGAGTGCGGTGAGGCGGCGCAGCGGCATGTCGAGGATGTGATTCGCCTGGATCTCGGAGAATTCGAAGCGCTGCATGAGCGCGATACGTGCTGCATCCACGTCGGCCGACGACTTGATGATCTCGACGACCTCGTCGATGTTGTCGAGGGCGATCAGGAGCCCGTCGACGATGTGTGCTCGGGCTTCGGCCTTTCCGAGGCGGAAACGGGTTCGCCGTTCGATCACGTCGAGCTGGTGCCCGATGTAGTGATGCACCATGTCGGCGACGTTCAGCGTCCGCGGAACCGCGTCGACTAGAGCAACCGTGTTGACCGAGAAGTTCTCCTCGAGTTGGGTGTGCTTGTAGAGCTGGTTCAGGACGACCTGCGGATTGGCATCCTTGCGCAACTCGACAACAAGCCGTGTCCCGTTGCGATCACTCTCGTCACGGAGGTCGGCGATACCGGCAACGGTTTTGTTCCGGACCAGGTCGGCGATCTTCTCCATGATGCGGTCGCGCGACACCTGATACGGGATCTCGGAAACAATGATCCCCATCCGCCCCCGCTTCATCTCGACCACGTCGGTGACGGCGCGCTGCTTGACCGAACCACGGCCGGTCAGCAGTGCATCCATGACCCCTTTGGTGCCGACGATGTAGGCCCCGGTGGGGAAGTCTGGGCCCTTGATGAACTCGGTGAGGTCTTCGGCCGTAGCCGTTGGATTCTCGAGAGCATGGAGAACGGCCCCAACAACTTCGCCGAGGTTGTGTGGCGGGATGTTGGTCGCCATGCCGACGGCGATCCCCGTCGATCCGTTGACGAGCAGGTTGGGGAATCGCGCCGGGAGCACGGTCGGTTCTTGGCGCTCCGCGGAGTAGTTGTCCTCCCAATCAACGGTGTCCTCATCGATGCCATCGAGCATGTGTGTCGCGATGGCTGCAAGCCTCGCCTCCGTGTACCGCATGGCGGCGGGTGGATCATCGACCGTGCCGAAATTGCCTTGTGGCTCGACGAGTGGGTACCGCAGTGCGAAATTCTGACCGAGCCGCACCATCGAGTCGTAAACGGCCTCGGGACTGTGAGGGTGGAACCAGCCGACGACGTCACCGACAACACGCGATGACTTGCGGAACGGTGTTCCGGGACGCATCCCGGCGTCCCACATGGCGTACATGATGCGGCGATGCACCGGCTTGAGGCCGTCGCGAACATCGGGCAGAGCTCGCGAAACGATCACCGACATCGCGTACTCCAAGAACGAGTCCTGCATCTCGCTCTCGATGTCGATCAAGTCGATCCGCTCGCCGTTGTGAATCTCGTCAGACATTTCTTCTCTTCTTCTTCTTGCTCGAGGCCCAAGGCCTGAGGCTCAGGGCTAAAAGTCCAAAAACCGCACGTCGTTGGCGTTGGTCTGGATGAAGTTGCGTCGAGCCTCGACGTCGTTGCCCATCAGCACCGAGAATGTCTCGTCGGCTTCGAACTTGTCGTCGAGGTCAACCCGCAGAAGCGTGCGGCTGGCGGGGTCCATCGTCGTTTCCCACAACTCGCCGGCGTTCATCTCGCCGAGGCCCTTGAACCGTTGCACGGTGTGCTTCTTGCCATTCAGCTCGGCGCGGACCGCGACGAGTTCGGCGTCGTCCTGGATCCACCGCGTCTTGGTGCCGACCTTGACCGAATAGAGCGGCGGCTGGGCAATGTAGATGTAGCCAGACTCGATGAGTTCGGGCATGTGGCGGAAGAAGAACGTCAGGAGCAGCGTGCGGATGTGGGCCCCGTCAACATCGGCGTCGGTGAGGATGATCACCCTGTGATATCGAGCCTTCTCGATGTCGGACTCGTCACCGATTCCGGTACCGATGGCGGTGATGAGCGACTGGATCTCGTTGTTTTGCAGAACGCGAGCCAGTCGGTTCTTCTCGACGTTGATGATCTTGCCGCGGATGGGCAGGATCGCCTGGAACTCGCTGTTTCGGGCCTGCTTCGCCGAACCGCCTGCCGAATCGCCCTCCACGATGAAGAGCTCGCTGCGTTCGGGTTCCCGCGATGAGCAATCTGCCAGCTTGCCGGGTAGGCCGGAAGACTCCAACAGGCTCTTGCGCCGCGTCAGGTCGCGTGCCTGGCGGGCTGCCATTCGTGCCCTCGCCGCGTTGGAGGCCTTCTCCGCGATCCTGCGCCCTTCGCCGGAGTTTCGCTCCAACCACTCAGGCAATAGCTGGTTCATCGCCTTCTCGACGAAGGAACGGATCTCAGTGTTGCCGAGTTTGGTCTTCGTCTGACCCTCGAACTGCGGCTGGCGCACCTTGACGGAGATCACGGCCGTGATGCCCTCACGCACGTCCTCGCCCTGCAGGTTCTCGTCTTTTTCCTTGAGGACGCCCCGGCCCCTGGCGAAGTCGTTGACCGATCGGGTCAGGGCTTTACGGAAGCCCTCTTCGTGAGTCCCGCCTTCGTGGGTGTTGATGTTGTTGGCGAAGCTGAGAAGCGTCTCGGTGTAGCCGCCGGTCCATTGCATCGCGATCTCGACTTCGGCCACATCGTTCTTCTCTTCGAAGTACGCCACCTGCCTGTGGACCGGGTCTCTGGTGGTGTTCAGATGTTTGACGAAGTCGACGATGCCGCCGGCGTATTTGAAGTTCTCCTCGACCGGAGTTTCCGGTCGTTCGTCGCGGAATCGGATCTCGAGGCCGCGGTTGAGAAAGGCCATCTCGCGCAACCGATTGATGACCGTCTTGGTGGAGTACTCGATGCCTTCCGTGAAGATCTCGGGGTCCGCCCAGAAGGTGACCTGGGTACCGGTCCGTTTGGCTTCGCGCACTTTCTTCAACTTGAAGATGGGCTTGCCATACTCGAAGTGTTGCTGCCAGTGATGCCCGTCGCGAACAACATCGACTTCGGTGTGGGCGGACAGAGCATTCACAACCGAGACGCCGACTCCGTGCAGCCCGCCTGAGACCGTGTAGGCACCTGATTCGAACTTACCCCCGGCGTGAAGGGTGGTGAGTACCGTCGTCAGCGCCGGTTCTTTCGTCTTGGCGTGTTTGTCTACCGGGATTCCGCGCCCGTTGTCGCGCACTCGAACGCCGCCGTCCTCGAGAAGGGAGACCTCGATTCGCGTCGAGTGGCCGGCCATGGCCTCATCTACAGCGTTGTCGACGACCTCCCAGATGAGGTGGTGCAGACCCTTGGGACCCGTCGATCCGATGAACATCGCCGGACGCCGGCGGACTGCTTCGAGGCCCTCCAGGACCTGGATGTCCTTGGCGTCATAAGACGCGTCATAGGCAGGTTTGGTCGTGCTCACGAGTCTCCTTCGAATCGCCGCGGACGATGGATGCGGCGCTTATTGACACCGGTGTAACTATAGCCCGATTCAGGCCCAATCAACCTTTCTTGACCCACACTTTTCCCTTTGCTGACAAGACATTCAGCGATTTCTCCGCCGGGAAACCCTCACCTTGATCGACTGCACCAGATCGGCCCCGAACTCCCGTTGGATCGCCGCCCGAATGGCCCCTTCGTCGTAGCGAATGAGGGTCGCGTCTCCTCCCGTGTCGACCTCAACCGTGAGGACTCCTTCGCGCACCGCGATCGGATGGGCACGGGCGCCCCATTCTCCGGCGAAGCTGGTCCACCGGTCCATCATCTCCGCGGCGCGCACCGCATCAGACCCACCAAACCGCTCCATGACCGAGGCAAGCGCGTCGTCCACCTGCTCGGGTTCCTTCGGGTTCCCAAACGGCAGATAGTTGGCCCGCTTCGGCTCTTCACTCTTCACTCGCAACTCACAACTCTCGTAACTCGCCACTCGTAACTCGCCACTGCTTCCCCGGTACCGGTACCTCATCTTCTCTCGCCGATGTGACAAGAACCTGGCCTCCGTCGAGCAGATCGAGAACACCGCGTACCCGACCTGCGTCGAGCTCCGAGAACACGTCGTCGAGCAGCAACACCGGCGTTGAGTCGGTCCGCTGCGTCACGAGCCGGTGAGCTCCGATGCGGAGGGCAAGAGCCACCGTGCGCTGTTCACCCTGGGAGGCTCGCGTCCGCGCGTCACGCCCATCGAGAATCAGGCCCGGATCGTCGCGATGGGGGCCGGCGGTTGTCGTGCGTTGCTCCTGATCCCGAAACCGTCGTTCGCTGAGCTCTCTCGTCAGCGCATCGATCAACGCGACCTCGTCTGCCGATGCGTCGGTCGTCCAGCGGGATCCATATGCCCACACCAGGTTCCCCTCTCCACCGACAAGCCGGTATGTTTCACCGAGGAATGGGTCGAGGGCATCCATCACGCGATGGCGGGTGAGCACAACTCGAGCGCCCGCTGCCGCGAGCCTCTGATCCCATGCGTCGAGGGTCAGGGCGTCGGCGTTTCTGCCCTCCTGGCGCAGGAGGGCGTTGCGCTGTCGAAGTGACTTGGAATACTCTGCCTGATCGGCGGCGGCTTGCGGACGGAGTTGGGCGGCGAGGTCGTCGAGATAGCCGCGGCGCAACGCCGGACCGCGTTTGACGAGATCGAGGTCGTCCGGCTCGAAGCCGATCACCTGTATTGCCGTCAGGACGTCACGATTTCGGTGTGGCCTCTTCGTATTGAGCAAGATCCGCCGCCGGCCGGTCAAAGGAAGCTCGACTTCCACGGTCGTTTCGCCTGTGGCTTTCCTGAATCCACCACGAGCGATGGCCGTCTCGGCACCTTCTCGCACCAAAGCGTCGTCGGGTGTCCCCCGAAGAGACCGCAGTAGCCCGAGGTATCCGATGCCCTCCAGGACGGAGGTCTTCCCGGCTCCGTTGTCACCGATGAGGATGTTGACCCCTGGATCGGGAGAGAAGGACAGGGTCTCGTAGCAACGGAAATCGCGCAACTCGAGCCAGGTGAGGAGCATGAAATCCTACAGGCGCACCGGCATCAGTAGATAGCGAAACCCGTCGTTGTTTATCCCTGTGATCAGTCCGGGCCTCAGTGGATCGATCGTCTCCAACACCACCGTATCTCCGCCGACGGCGGTGATCCCGTCGGCGAGATACCGGGTGTTGAAGGCGATGGTGAACTCTTCGCCGGTGTAGTTGCCCTCGAGGTGTTCGGTTTCCTCGCCTACCTCTTGGCGCACGACACTCAGCTCCACACCTCCTTCGTGCAGGCTGAGTCTGACCGGGATGTGGTCCTCGGCGACGAGCGCAGCCCGGCCCACGGCCTCGAGCAGAGCATCCTTGTCGACTTCGAGCCGACTGGGGTGCTCATCGGGGAGCAGCTGGCGGTAGTTCGGGAAGGTTGCATCGATGATCCGTGCCGTCATCCGGCCGCGGTCCGTGACGAAAGACGCATCGCGCTCCCCCAACGCAACCGTCATCTTTCCGTCGCCGACGGTCCGCGCCAGCTCGCGCAGCGCCCGGTACGGAACCAGCCGTGATCCGGTCGTCATGACCCCTTCGAGATCGCGTACCGCCAATCGGTACGAATCGGTGGCGACGAGCCTCAGACCGCTCTCTTCGCCTTCAAAGAGAACCCCCGTCAATGTCGGACGAGCTTCGTCCGACGATGCTGCGACACCCACCTGGGCGAGCGCCTGAATCAACTGGTCACCATCCACCGCGACTGTCTCCCCCGAAATGTCATCCGAGATCGTGGGGAAGTCGTCGACCGTCATCTCGCGAAGAGTGAACTTGGGCCCGTTGCCAGTGATCTCGACTTGACCGTCCTTTGCCGATATTGACACGGCCCCGGCGGGAAGCTTACGAACGGCTTCGGCTGCCAACTTTGCCGGCACCACCGTCCGGCCTTCCTCCATGGCCTCAACGTCGAGGTACGTCCGCACCGTCACGTCGTTGTCCGTACCGGTCACCTGTAGTCGGTTCGCCGTGACCTCACAGAGAATCCCCTGGAGAATCGGCAATGGCGATCGTGTCCCGACCGCCCTACCCGCCCTGGCTAGGACATCAGCGAGATCGTCTCGTTCAGCTCGGATACGCACAGATGTTCTTCCCCTGCTTCAACAGTTCTTATGAAATCAAAAAGGTAGAAGTAGTAGTAGGGCTTGTGGATTGTGGAAAAGACAGCGAATCGCTTGGGATAGACGACATGTCTCTCCACATACATTGTGGATGAGGAGGGGTATCGCCCACAGGTCTTCGTGCGCGGCATGTCGCGGTGTGGACAAACATCAAGTTCTCCTCAGCTTTTGAGAGAGATATGTGACGTCCGAAAACACGGTTTTGTCGCGTTGCATGAGTGACTTCACCTTGTCCACGGCGTGGAGCACGGTCGTGTGGTCCCTTCCACCAAACACGGCACCGATTTTCGGCAAGGACAAGTCGGTGTGCTCACGGCACAGATACATTGCGATTTGGCGGGAGCGAGCGAGAGGTTGTTTACGGCTCGGACCCGTCAGTTCGCTCGTGCTGAGGTCGTAATACACGGCGGCTATGTCGATGATGTTCTCTGCTGACGGCGGTGCGTTGTCCTCCATCGTCACTACGTCGTGTAGGACCTCTTGTGCCATCGGCAGGTTGATGGCCTCTCCGGTGAGAGCGGCGTATGCCGTGACCCGCGTCAGAGCACCCTCGAGCTCGCGAATGTTGTCTGAAACATGTTCTGCGATGAACGTCAGGACATCACGGGGCACCGGCAGAGGGGCGAAGTCGGCGTTCAGGCGGAGAATGGCGAGCCGGGTCTCAACGTCGGGACTCTGAATATCGGTGAGGAGGCCCCATTCGAATCGGCTCCTGAGGCGGTCCTCCAAGGTGGAGAGATGTTTGGGATGCCGGTCTGAGCTGATCACCAATTGTTTGTCGGCTTCGTAGAGCGAATTGAACGTGTGGAAGAACTCTTCGAGGATCTGCTCTTTGCCCTCGAAGAACTGCACGTCGTCGAGCAGGAGAACGTCGATGGTTCGATACATGCTCTTGAACTGATCCATGCGCTTGCGGCGGATGCCGTTGATGAAGTCGTTGAAGAACTGTTCGGACGTGACATAACGCACCACCGCACCGGGTTCGAGCTCGCGACGGTGGTGACCGACGGCATGGAGGAGATGTGTCTTGCCGAGGCCGGCAGCGGCGTAGATAAACAGAGGGTTGTAGTGACTACCGGGCTGTTCGGCGACGGCGAGCGCAGCAGCGTGGGCGAACCGGTTGGATTGCCCGACCACGAAGTTCTCGAAGGTGTACTTGGGAACGAGTCGGGGTTCTTCGAATCCCGAGAGTTTGACCACGGGCAGCTCAGGCTGCTCGTATACATCGGTTTCTTCTTCACCATCAAGGATGGGACGAGCACTCAACTCAACCGCCACACCGTCACCGAACGCCGCCTCCGCACTCTCTTCGAGCGCCGGGAGCATCTTGTCGTTCACCCAGCGAACGTGGAACTCACTCGGCGCAACGAGACGGAGAGTGTTCCCATCGAGTTGGGTATCGAGTGGTTCGATCCAGGTGTCGGAAGAGCTTGTGGTGATTCGGTTGCGGAGGCGTTGGTGGAATGTGTCCCAACCTGCTGGTGAGGAGTGCGGCGTCGCCACTTTGCGTCCTCGCTCCTCTTTCCGTCGGTGCCAGTCATGCTGTCCACATACCTATCCACAACATGTGGAGAAGCATGCAGCCCCGCTCAGTGAAGACGACGTCTCCTTTCTTCGCCTGCGGCGGAAGGGATGGTGTCGCTCACCAGGAGTGGCGGCGAGTATATGGAGTCGCGGAACGGAGGGGCAAGGGGGGTATATCCGGCACCTCGAGTGCTCGGGGCGGGCCGGTGCTCCGGTGAAAACCCATATACGACAAGGCCTTGTCCTACATCCAATATCTGGAAAACCTACTAGTTGTCCTCACATTTCGCCCTTCGCGATGTTTCGCGACCGTTGGCGGTATTTCGCGCTCCATATTCCAGACGGCGTCTGGTCGATGTTGGGCTCGGTGGTTAGACCACGTCTCTGGTACGCTCCCCGCCGTACCACGTACCTCTCCCGGTCGGGATACCTCTGATGAAGCGTACGTACCAGCCCAATGTGCGGCGACGTAAGAGAAAGCACGGATTTCGGTCCCGTATGCGGACCCGGTCCGGGCGCGCCATCGTCAAGCGCCGTCGGCTCAAGGGCCGGCGTGAGCTCTCCGCGTAGCCGCCGACCCTTCGTCTCACTTCGCTCCACATCGCGCTTCACCCAGTTGTATGCGAGTGGCGTGCGGGGGCGAGCCGGAGGTCTCGCCGTGATACGCGGGCCGGGTCGGCAGCGGGCGCCCGAGGTGGGTGTCGTCGCCGGTCGGCGGGTGGGGAACGCGGTACAAAGGAACCGCGTCAAGCGGCGGTTGCGTGAAGCCGCCGCCCGGGTTCCGCTACAACCGAATACGGCGTACATCGTGATCGCCGACAACCAGGTCCTGGCCGCTCCTTTTGCCACCCTGGTCGAGTGGTTGCGCCGAGCTGTTGATGGTGCGACCCGCATGCAGGAGGAGGACGGATGAGCGACGAGAACAGTCGGCAACCCGGTTGGGGTGCCCGTCTGATGATGGGCCTCATTCGTGGTTATCAGCTGATCCTCTCCCCGTTCTTCGGTGGGAATTGTCGCTATCAACCAAGTTGTTCGCACTATGGGCTCGAGGCCGTCCAAGTTCACGGTGCAGTCCGCGGCTCGTGGATGGCAATAAAACGGATCGGACGCTGCCATCCGTGGCGTGAGGGTGGGTACGACCCCGTCCCGCCCCATGAAGAACTCACCGAAGCTGAAGGAGCGGCGCAGTGAACATCATCAGTGACCTGTGGAATGCCCTCCTCAGCGTCCTCGGCGGACTCCTCGCCTTTTTTTACCAAATTATTCCAAGTTATGGGATTTCCATCATCCTGCTCACCCTGTTTGTGGGGTTGCTGCTCTTCCCTCTGACTCTCAAGCAGACGCGTTCGATGAAGGCGATGCAAGAGATCCAGCCCGAGGTGAAGAAGCTGCAGAAGGAGCTGAAGGGCGACCGCGAAGAACTCAACAAGCAGCTCATGGAGCTCTACAAGGAGCGCGGCGTCAATCCGGCCGCCGGGTGTCTCCCCTTGATTCTGCAGATGCCGATCTGGTTTGCACTTTTCTCGGTACTTCGCACCGGGAGCGGGATTCCCGAGGATTCCGATCTGTGGGCGGTCGTCGAACCCGCCAGGGACCTGTTGGACCGGATGCGAGATCTGGGTGAGGGCGTCAACGTGAGCGGAGCATTTACCGATCCCCAGGGCACCGTCGAGGCGGTTCAAGCCATTTTTGCTCCAGTGACGTTCCTCGGGATGAACTTGCTCATCTCGCCGGCCGAAGCGTTCACCGTCGGGATCGTCTTTTTCCTCCCTTATGCGTTGCTGCTGATCGTGATCATCGCCGCCGGCTACTACCAGCAGGTGCAAACGACGCGCCAGCGCAAGAACGGCGACCAGCAACCAACGCAGCAGATGGCCGGAATGCAGAACGCCATGAAGATCATGCCTCTTTTCTTCGGTTTCATCTCATGGAACCTGCCCACCGGTCTCGACTTCTACTTCGCCGTATCCAACCTCTTTCGGATAGCCCAGCAGTGGCTCATCCTTCGACTCGGTCATCCCGGCAAACAAGGAAAAACGCCGGCAGAACCACCCAAGGACGAGGGGCCCGATGCCAACGGTGATGCCAATCCCAGTCCCTCTCCACACGCCAGCAAGAAGAAGAACCGCCGCAGGAGGAAGTAACAGCCATGGAATGGGTTGAAGCGCAGGGGAAGACCGTCGATGGTGCCATAGAGGCGGCTATCACGGAGCTCGGTCTCGATTCCCCCGACCAGGCCACCGTCGAAGTCATGCAGGAGCCAACCGCCGGGTTTCTCGGTCTGGGAGGCAAAGAAGCCATCGTCAAGGTCACCCGGAAGCCGAAACGATCACGCCGCCGCCGCAGCCGGTCGGGAGGCTCTAGTGAGGGACGTTCCAGTCAGCAGAAGAAGGGAAATGGCAAGGGGGGCAAGAAGAACGGCGCCCAGGTTTCGTCGTCCCGCCGCAACAGACCCAAGAACGAAACGTCGAGCAAACCGGACTCGAGGGAGAGACCTGTGACCCAGAACGAAGAACCCCGTCCGGAAGCTGCTCCGATCGAGACCCAGGCCGAAGTCGCCGCTGAGTTCTTGAACGGGCTCCTCGATGCGTTTGGTCTCGAAGGTGACGTGACGACGCGCGTTGAAGAGGATATCCTGTGGATGAACGTCAGTGGGGGCCAGACCGAGGCTCTTGTCGGCCAAAAGGGCGCCGTGATGCAGTCGGTGCTCGAGTTGACGCGAACCGTGGTGCAGCGCAAGACCTTCGGCGCCCCTCGGATGCGACTCGACATCGCTGGTTACGGGGAGCGACGCCGCGAGGCGTTGGGGATCTACACCACTCGCCTGACGGAGCGCCTCAAGGCAGATGGTGGTGAGATCATGCTGGAGCCCATGAACGCCGCCGATCGCAAGGTGATTCACGACTCCGTGGTCGAGATCGAAGGGGTGCGTTCCTTCTCCGAAGGCGAGGAACCCAATCGCGCCGTGATTCTCAGCCTGGAAGAGGGATATGAGCCCGCCAAGGCATCTGGAGGCGGCGAAGAAACGGACGACGACGATGACACCTCCCCTACTCCCCCCTCAGAGGGGAGTCCCGGCCAATAGGCCGGGGAGGGGGTTGGCGCCTCGGCTGTGACCTCCTCCGCCTCGCTTCGCTCGGCACCTCCCCCTGAGGGGGAGGCAGTTGGCCCCTGTTTCACGTGAAACAGTCGGTTGTTGCCCGGACCGCGGTGTGGGCTGGGTTTCCCCTCTCACCCTCTCCGGAGACAGCGTTGGCCCGCTACGGCCACTGGTTGATCGAGGAAGCCATTCCGGGTGGCGGCATCGGCCCTGCCGAGGCCGATCGCATCGAGACAAGGCACCTTGCCGACAGCCTCTCGCTGGCGGGGTGTTGGCCACAACCGGTACCACCAGAGGCTCTCCTCGATATCGGATCGGGTGTCGGCCTCCCCGGTATCCCGCTAGCGATCCTGTGGCCGGATACCGTGGTGACGTTGCTCGATCGGTCCAGTCGACGTATGCGGCTCGCCCGTCGTGCCGGACGCGTCCTGGGTCTCAGCAACGTGGAAACGGTTGTGGGTGACGTTGCCAAACACGGCCACCGGTATCCGATGGTGACGATGCGAGCGGTGTATCCCCCCGATGAGGCTACCCGTATCGGTGCCGGACTGGTGGCGAGGCCGGGTGTCCTC
>JAUVPA010000008.1 GCA_030598905.1 Acidimicrobiia bacterium | reverse complement strand
GCAAGAGCCTCCGCCCCAGCCGTTTCCCCACTGACCGGTCAGGAGAAACGAGCGTGCTGAAGGTCGAGAACCTCACCAAGGTCTACGACGGCGGAGTCCGGGCGCTCACCGACGTCTCTTTCGAGGTCGAACAGGGTGAGTTCCTCGCCGTCATCGGGCTTTCGGGTTCCGGGAAATCGACTCTTCTGCGATGCGTCAACCGGCTGATAGAGCCGACCGAGGGCACGATCAGCTGGGACGGGGTCGACATCACTGCGGCGTCTCAGGAGGAATTGCGCAGAATCCGGCGGCGCATCGGCATGGTGTTCCAGCATTTCAACCTAGTGCACCGTTCCAAGGTGATCACCAATGTGCTCGCCGGCCGGCTCGGTTACACCAGCCCGGCCTTCGCTCTCCTCAACCGTTTCTCGGCCGAAGACCTCGCCAAGGCCACCGAGGAATTGGAACGCGTCGGTCTCGCCGACAAGGCTCACTCCCGCTCCGACGAGCTTTCCGGGGGCCAGCAGCAGCGGGTCGGGATTGCGCGGGCAATGATGCAGGATCCCCAGATGATCCTCGCCGACGAACCCGTTGCCAGCCTCGATCCCGTTCTCGCCCATTCGATCATGCAGTACCTGGAGCAGATCAACGAGGAGCGCGACGCGACGGTTGTTTGCTCCCTCCACTTTCTCGACCTCGTCCAGCAGTACGCAGACCGTGTGATCGCACTCAACGACGGCGTGTTGGTCTTCGAAGGAACACCCGACGAGATCGACGACGCCAAGTTCCGCGATATCTACGGGCAGGAGGCGGAGCGCGTTGGCTGACCAGCCGTCACCGGACGAAGCCACAGACGCACCGGACACCAAAGGCGCCAACAAGAAGGAGCGTCGTCCGCTGCGACGCATCCTCTTCATTGCCGGCGCGCTCTTCGCGGTGTTCATCGTCTACGCCTTCGCCTTCAACACAACCGACGTCTCCCTCGAGGAGATCCAGTCCGAAACGCGACAGGAGCAACTCTTCCGCATCCTTCGCGCTCTGGTTCATCCCGACCTCGTCACCTACGACACCGAAGATTCCATCGTCTCAGCCGACGTCTACATCCCCTGCCAGCCCGGAGTCGAGGCTGAACAGCCCACAGGCGAACCGCGGATCAACGTCACACCATCGTGCGCCTCACCGCGTGAAATCCTGACCGTCACCGGCACCGGCTACGAGCCGGAACAGCTCGTTTCACTGCACTTCATCCCCGACTCGGAGTTCGACATCACTTTGACCCTCGGCCGCGTCAGGGCCGACGACAGCGGGATGTTCACCCTCGAGTTCGAGGCGCCGGAACGCGAGTCTGAGAACCCGCAACAGGTCATCGCAACCGTTGCCGTCAACATCGGCGGCTGGACCAACCGCATCGAGGTGTGGACCGACACCAACTTCAACGGCGTCCAGGATTCGCGCAGCATCACAGCCGAACAGGGACCGATCGGATATGTCGCTATCCCGCTGCCGGAAGTCAACGTGCGAAGCCCGGGAGGTGTCACGCTCAACGATGAGAACGGCAACGTCCTCGAGTTCCTCTCCTGGGGCGGCTCCTTCGAAGCCACGACGGGAAATGCCAAAGGGCTGACATCGACGGACATTGGATTCGACCCAACAAATGCGCCGGCCCGTGGATCGGTTCAACTCACCGGACAAGCAAGCGATCCCGGCGACTTCACCTGGACCGAGGCCGGCGAATCCTACGGCGCCGTGAACGACGGACAACTCGCCGACGCCGGTTTGCGCCGCTCCGGGGTCTTCTTCAACGAGCTGAGCTTCGGGGCGGACAATGTCTTCGAGTTGGCGGGACCCGACGGCGAAAGCCTGGAGCGGATGGCTGTCATATTCTTCGATGGCGAAGACGGCTCTCAATACAGAACAGTTGTCGTCACAGATCTCGTGGAGCTCTCCCCCCGTCTCTCCGAGACCGCGACCCTCACATTCGACAAGATCGTCGAAACCGTCATGTTGGCGTTGCTGGCGACAACCGTGGGCTTGATCCTGGCGGTGCCTCTGAGCTTCACGAGCGCCAGGAACCTGATGCGCGACGTCATGGTTCCGGTCATCAACCTGGCCTTGATCGTCCTCGGCATTCCGATCGGAGTGGTTGCAGGTGTCCAAGCGGCGCGGTGGGCACGGTGGCTGCTGATCGATCGACTCGACAGCAACACGCTGGTCATGGCCGTCCTCTTCGTACTTCTTCCGTTGCTGATGTGGTGGGCGCTGCGGTGGGCCTTCCCGGCGGATACGGAGGGAAAGGGAACAGCCTTCAAGGTGGTGCGGACCATCGTCCTGATCGGCGTCGGGTTCGTGTTCGTCATCTTCGGCTACGTCGTCGCTCTGCTTCTGATGTGGTTCGGAGACTGGCTGGCACCCAAGTTCGGGCCGTTCACGTTCATCGGCGACTTCTTCTTCACGCTCGGCGAGATCCAGGCGGTGATCATCCCGTTGCTCGCTGCGATGTTCGGTCTGGGGGTCCTGGCAATGCTGGGGAGCAAGCTGGGCTACTTCCTTGACGGCCACCTGACCCGAGGCACGATGCGTGTGCTGACGTTCCCCGTCGCAGCGTTGGCCGGCATCACCGTCGCCCTCGCGATCATGGCCGTCATCGATTGGTTCTTCCAGATCGACAACAGAATCTGGACCCAGCTCGTCCCGGCTCTCGTCGGAGGCACGATCGGTCTTCTTCTCGCCGCGAGGGCGTTGCGCAAAGAGTCGGTCAACATCGGCATGATCATCTATTACGCATCGCGCACGACTTTCAACATCTTGCGATCGATCGAGCCCCTCGTCATGGTGATTGTCTTCGTCGTGTGGGTGGGCGTCGGACCGTTCGCAGGAGCTTTGGCGCTCGCTCTCCACACCACGGCTGCACTTTCCAAGCTCTACTCGGAGCAAGTCGAGAGCATCTCTCTCGGACCCCTCGAAGCGGTTCGGGCAACGGGCGCAACGCGGCTGCAGACCATCGTCTACGCGGTTGCCCCACAGATCGTTCCGCCGTACATCTCCTTCACGATGTACCGCTGGGACATCAACGTCCGCATGTCGACGATCATCGGCTTCGCTGGCGGCGGCGGTATCGGGTTCTTGCTCCAACAGAACATCAACCTGCTGCAGTACCGGGCGGCGGCCGCCCAGATGCTCGCCATCGCCATCGTCGTCGCCACGATGGACTACATCTCTGCTCGCCTCCGCGAGCGCTTCGTCTGATGGGCCAGTTCGTCCTGAGGCCGCGGGATGAGGCAGAGCGGCGTGAACAGATGGAGCTCGCTCCCGGAGCAACACTCTCCGCAGATAGCCGAGGTCGCGAGCATGCCGAAGAACCTGACCGGTGGCGCACAGGTTTCGAGCGCGATCGGGACCGTATCCTCCATTCGAAGGCCTTCCGGCGTTTGAAGCACAAGACGCAGGTCTTCATGAACCCGGAGGGCGATCACTTCGTCACCCGCCTGACGCATACCCTCCAGGTCACCCAGATCGGCGGTGCGATCGCCCGCTACCTGTCGCTGAACGTCGCCCTCGCCGAGGCGGTGTGCCTCGGGCACGACGTCGGCCATCCACCGTTCGGGCACACCGGCGAGGAGGCACTCTCCGAGTTCGTCGAAGGTGAATGGCGACACTCGGAACAGAGCGAGCGGATTTTCCGCGTCCTCGAACCGCTGAACCTGAGCTGGGAGGTCCTCGACGGCATCCGGGGCCATCCGTGGAAGATGGCGACACCTCCGGCAACGCCGGAAGGCAACGTCGTGCGCTTCTCCGATCGAATCGCGTATCTCGCTCACGACGCACTCGACGCCCTTCGCGGCGACATCTTGACGGTTGACGACTTCCCGCCCGAGGCCCTGCGGGCCTTCGGCGAGCCCGGACGAGACTGGGTCGAGTCGATGATCGAGGGGGTCGTCGAGGAGTCGATGCGCACCGGCGAGATCTCGATGGAGCCCGCAATGCTCGACACCATGCTGTCGCTCCGTGACTTCATGTTCCACCGCGTCTATCTGCGGCCCGAGGTCGAGCCACAGCGACGTCGGGCCCAAGAGCTGGTACGCGATCTGGTGACGTACTACATGGGGCATCTCGACGAGGTCCCCGAGACGTATCGCCACGCAGACGCCGACGCGGCCACCCAAGTGATCGACTACGTCGCCGGCATGACCGACCGTTTCGCCCTTCGAGCCCACGACGACTTGTTCCGCCCCCGCCTCTTCTAGGGCCAGAGAGGTTCGTCAATCGTCCACGACGGTTGTACACCCCAACTCTCAGCAAAGACAACCTGGTGAGCGGGACGACGTTGAGGCACAGCCCATCTCCCCAGCGGATATCCGAAAGTCACCGCCGCAGCGTTCGTCCATCCCTTGTCCAGCGGCGCGCCGAGTAGATCGGCGACCTCCTGATGTCGAAAGTGGCCGAGGATCGTCGTCAATGTCGACCCGATACCAAGACCCCGCGCAGCGAGTTGGAGACTCCACACCGCGGGAAAGACCGAGGCACCCGACGGATCGTTGCGGTGGTACGCCAAGACAACAAGCGGCACCTCTTCGAAGTGGTCTGCGAGCCACTGCGACGACTTGAGCATCCGTTCCGTTTGCTCATCACCTCTTCTCCCTGAATAGACGGTCGACAGCAGAATCTCCCACGCCTGCGCATAGAGCTCACCGAGATGGACCAGGGTCGCGGGATCCGTCACAGCGACAAAGCGCCAGTTCTGCGTGTTGCCGCCGCTGGGGCTGCGGATGGCGGCGTCGAATATCTTCCGGATCACCTCGTCTGGGATCGGATCCTGCTTCATGCGCCGCATGGCGCGGGTGGTGTACAACGCTTCGTAGAGATCCATACAGACCAGTCTGGCGTACCCCAGGCCCGGATTCGGGCCTGGGGTACGCCAGACGCGTCAGGTTTCGAAGAGGGCGAGGATCGCGAAGATCCCAAGGGACGCCACGGTCCACAACGCGGCAAACGTGGTGTAGCGGCGCAGCCACAAGCCCCAAGATTGGGATCGATCGGCAATTCCCGCCGATGTCAGGTACCAAAGCGGAAAGCTCGTGAGCACGCCGACGGCGATGACGGTGAATCTCGTGACTTCGATGAACGAGAAGGCAAAGATCCAAGCGGTCGGTGCCGCGGTGAGGAAGAGCAGTGCTCCGAGAAAGCTCGCTGCCAGTTCCGTCGGCCCACCGGCCTGGAGAAAACCAACCGACAGACCGAGCACCACCAACAACGTCGGATAGACGAGTCCGGCAGCGCCGCCCCACCCTCGACGCACCGCCCGTCTGCGAGGAGCGAAAGAGACGTCCCCATTCACCATCACAGATGGTAGAACCCCGGGGGGTAGCATCGCTGGCTCCAGCGGTGAAGGAAGATTATGAACAACCACATCGACAGCGGCGCCATCAAGGTCATCGAGGTCATCGGCGTCTCACCGGAGTCGTTCGACGACGCCGTGAAACAAGCCGTGGACAAGGCAGCGGAGAGCATCAAGGGCATCACCGGCATCGAGGTGAAGAAGCTGTCCGCTGCGGTTACCGACGGTGGCATCACAAGTTACCGCGCCACCGTGAAATTGGCATTCGTCGTCAGCTGATCAGCCGCCGATGGTGGCGAGATCGGTCATTGATCTCCCTCGTTGGGTCCCGGTCCTGCTCCCGGCGCATCTTGCCAGGCCAGCGGATGGGGTACGACTGAGCCGCCGGCAACCCGACGAAGGAGCTCATACATCGCCGAACTCCTGAACAGAGCGACGTCGAGCGGCAGCTCGACCTCGACCGTCATGACACCCGCTCCATCGGGAGACAGCGCAGCCAACGCGTCGAGTCCGCTGAGCACCTCCAGGTTGTCGCCGAGCACCACGGCACGGAAACGTTTGACACCGTTGGACACGGCTGATTCGGCAAGCAGCAACGTGAGGATGCCTCCAATCCCGCGACCCTGATGGTCATCGACAACAGTGACCGCGGGTTCGGCAACCTCGGGCTCGTCCTCATCGCGGATGTAGCGTGCAACGCCGACACCGGAGCGTTCCCCCTCATCGAGATCGATGGCGACCCAGGCAAAGTGGTCGACGTAGTCGATCTCGGTCAGATGGACTAGCTCGTCGTCCGTGATCGAATCCCGGCTCTGGAAGAAGCGGAAACGCCGCGACTCGTCGGAGAGGCGATCGAATCCGCGCACCAAAGCATCCTTGTCCTGCGGCGCGATCGGGCGTACCAAGATTCTCCCACCGTCGGCGAGGGGGATCTCGGCGGCGTGTTCGGCAATGAAGCTCTCTCCGACCACGATGACCGTGACGGTAACCGCTTGGCTGCTATCGAACGCTGGTGATTACCCTGACGCATCGGTATGACCGCACTGCGCAGGCTGCGGCCGTTGATTCCTCTCATGGTGGTCAGCCTTCTTGCATTGGCGCCCGTCCCGGCGAGCGCCCAGACGAAGAAGGATGTTGACCGCGCGGACGCGACACGGGACGCTGCGTACGAGGAACTCGTTGCAGCCAACGAAGAACTCGAAGCAGCCATCGAGGAACTGGAACAGATCAACGGCCAGATCTACAACCTCGACTGGCGAGTTGACTTACTCGGGACGCGGATTGCCGAATACGGAGACGAGGTGGTCGATCTCGAGACCGAGGCTCGCGCCCTGGTCATCGAGGCCTACACAACCGGCGGTAGCAACATGATCACGGCCGCCTTCGCCGCCGGCTCGATCCAGGATCTCCTCACCAGTCAGGTCTTGATCGAACGAGCAACCACGCGAGATCTCGTCGCGCTCGATCGTCTCTCGGCCGTCAGCCGCGAAATGGATCGGCTCCAGGTCGAACTCGACGCCAAAGAGGACGAGGTCCAGATCCTCCGGCAGGCCCAGATCGCAGCCGTCACCAACCTCGACGAGCTGCACGCAAAGGCGCAGCAGCTTTTCAACAGCGCCGACTCGAACTATCGCGCCGCGGTCACCAAGTACAGGGCGGCACTGGCTCGGGAGGCGGCGCGCAAGGCCGCACTCAAACGGGGTGGTGCCGCCGGTCTGCCGGCCGTCACCACACAGGGCGTGGTCTGTCCGGTCCACGGTGGTGCATCATTCATCGACAGCTGGGGTTACCCCCGCTCCGGTGGCAGGACGCACAAGGGCACCGACATGTTCCGCGGGCGGGGTGCGGCGCTTGCTGCCGTCGACAACGGATCCGTGCGCGTGTCGTCACACTATCTCGGAGGGAAACAGGTCTACCTCTACGCCGACAACGGGGTGTACTACTACTACGCCCATCTCGATGGCTGGGCACCGGGGCTGACAACGGGCCAACGGGTCTCGAAGGGCCAACTCGTCGGCTACATGGGGGACTCGGGCAACGCCAGAGGAACGCCGCACCTCCACCTCGGCATGGGCGTCACCGGAGGTGGCTTGGTCAATCCCTATCCGACGTTCCGCTCCGTCTGCTGACGCCAATCGACGCCAGCAGATCCAGCATGGTTGGCGTCAAGTCGAGTTCGTAGACGACGGAGAGCGGCACCCATCGGACTTCCGCTGCGTCATCGCCGGCTCGCAGCTCACCGCCGACCACGGAGGCGTAATGGTCGACCACTGCGAAATGCCACTGCGGAGGATCAGAGTCGTCGACGATGTCTCCCACCCAGGCCGGATCTCCTACCTCTACGACGAGACCCGTCTCTTCACGCACCTCGCGAGCGACCGCGTCGCGCATGGTCTCCCCATACCGCTGTCGACCACCCGGAACCGCCCAATACCCAGCCCAGGATCCACGACCCCTTCGCACGAGCAGCATCTCGTCGTCCCGGATGACAACGGCACCCACGGCCGGTACCGGCCGCTTCGTCATCGGGTCGTCATCGATCGACATACGATCACATCCTCGTCCGCATTCTCAGGAAGCTCTCAGCCCCCGTTCACGTTTCACGAAAGGTCGGCGCCTACGGTCGCCGCCGATCAAAGACTCTCGGGAGGGAAGCAGATGACGACGCCAAAGGAAACTGAGCTCGGCCCGAAGAAGTCCCGGCGCTTCCTGTGGATCACGATCGGCGTCATCGCCGTCGTGCTCGTCGCCGCCGCCGGGGGTGGGGTTTGGTATCTGAACCGGCCGGTACCGGAGGAGGTCAGCCTCGACGCCGCACTCGAGAGCGTCTCGTCTACAACAACCGCAACACCCACCCCGGCGCCCGACACCTCTACACCAGAGGCCGATACGTCCACGACAGCTCCCGTCACGTCCACCGAGGCCCCAGCACCGCCGGCGGGCGTCGACGGATCGTGGGAGGTAGACACGACCGTCGGGGAGTTCAGCTTCCTCGGCGCCACCTCGTCGTTCGCCGGCTTCCGGATCGCCGAAGAGCTGGCGAACTTTGGCAACAATACGGCTGTAGGGAGAACACCGGCGGTGGCCGGTACGGTCGTGTTCTCCGGTGCACAAATGGACAGCGCCGAAATCGTGGCGGACTTCACGCAGATCGTGACGGACCAATCGCGTCGGGACCGACGGGTCAAGGAGGCGCTCGAAACCGGGTCGTTCCCGACGGCAAAGTTCGCAACGACGGAGCCGATCGATCTGGGCACGGTCCCGGTGGAGGGTGATCCCATAGAGGTGACCGCCGTCGGCGAGCTGACCATCCACGGTGTCACGAATGAGGTTGAGATCCCTCTGGAGGCTCAACTGAGCGGCGATCTCATCGTTGTCGTCGGATCCGTCAACATCCTGCTCTCCGACTACGGAGTAACTGCACCGACGGCCCCCCTTGTGATCTCCGTGTCCGACACGGCCACCGTCGAGATGCAGCTGTTCTTGCGACGGGTTGATGCTTAGGGGCCTAGTCGACATCCCTAATCCGACGCGGCGGTCTTGAAGGACTCGTAGTCCTCCACAGCTTGATCGGCATATCGCATCGAGTAGCGGGCGACCGCTCTGTCGAAGGTGTCGTCATCACCCAAGTAGCCCGCGATGGCGGCCGCGCTCCCCGTTCGAGCATGACCATGGGCGAGCGTCCAGCCGCATCCCTCGGCGAAGCGCCTGAGTTCCCTCGGGTTGTATGACTCGATGTCCGGGGAGCCCTTCATGTCCCACATCTGACGCACGTAGTAGTCGTGGTCGGTGTGCTCAGACTCCGTCCAACCCAGAAAGATGTCGCTCGCCGACTGCATCAGCCGCTGGCCTTCTACAACCCGTTTCCCAGAATGGCGATAGCGGCTGCGTGGAAGATGGTCTTCGAGAACCGATCTGCCTGCTTCCTTGATCTGGAGGAACAACGGATCGTCCTTGTCGCGACCCGCGAAGAGAGCGATGTAACAGCGGGTACCGACGCTGCCGACCCCGACGACCTTCATCGCGAAATCGACGATTCGATAACGGTCGAAGAGCGTGGCCCGATCATCTGGCAGCGAGTCGCGATACCGGTCGAGAGCAGCCTCGATGCTCTCCCGAGCCGCGTCGGGGTGGTGTTCCGGAGCAAGCTCGCCGACGGGAACAACATTGGGGTGGTCCGCTTTGATTCGATACCTCCCACCCACCTCGACGGCGAGTTTCTTCAGGGCGCGCAGATTGTCCTTGCTTCTCGCCTTGTCCAGCGTCTTCTGTGACCGCTTTGCCCGTTTCTTCTTGCCCGATTCGACGAGCTGCCTCCTGATCTCGTCGACGTCGACCTCCGCATACCACGTATCGACATACCGCATCGATGCGAATCGCTCCATGGTCTCCCGGTAGGTGGCGGCCGCGGCACGCGCCGCCTTCTTCGTGTCGTCATCGTCGTGACCCAAGTCCCTGCCGGCGAGAACGAAACTCGCCGCCAAACGTTTGACATCCCACTCGAACGGACCCGGCAAGGTCTCGTCGAAGTCGTTGATGTCGAACACCAGACGACGCTCGGGTGAGCCATAGAGACCGAAGTTCGATAGGTGGGCGTCGCCGCACAGCTGCACGTCGATGCCGGCGACCGGTGTCGAGGCGAGATCGGCGGCCTGCACTACCGCCGACCCCCTATAGAAGGCAAATGCGGAGGCATTCATGCGTTCGTGACGGAGCGGGATGAGGTACTGAAGGCGATGAGTTTCCTGCCCAATGATCAAACCGACAGGATCTCGCTGCGGGTCGGGGGTCCAATCCCCGTGGGCCTCGAGCGGGATATCCTCTCGCAACGACCGTCCCCACTCCCGTCTCTCCGCGGCACTTCCCGCCACCGGCATCTTCGACATCTCGGTCTCCCTGATCCTCTACTGAAACGGATTCTGGCCGATCCAGAGTCGAGTAGCGCTGTGCCACCCCATCGGTGAGAATGCCCTCTGCTGCGCGGGAGCTTGATGACCGAACACGACAACGGACTGCAGAGCGAAGACGTCGACGAGTCGAAGTTCTCCGTACGCGTCGAGCCCTTCTGGCTGAATCCGGCAACGATCAAGGGGACCGTCGCGATCGCGGCGGGTCTCATCATCCTGCTCACACCGGAACTCACCGCCTTCGTGTTGCGGTGGGTGATCGGCGGTGCGCTCGTCCTCTCCGGCGGATCGGACCTGTGGTTCAAGGCCCGCGGCAAGAGCGAGGGCAAGCTGAGAGGAGTCCTCGAGGCCGTTATCGCGATCGCTGCCGGTCTGGCGGTCATGATCTGGCCGAACGTCACGGTACGCGTGCTTGCCGTGATTGCAGGCGTCTACCTGATCGTTCGCGGGCTCACCGTCATCGGGACCTCGGTACGGCAACGCCAACTCGATGAGCCATGGGTCATCGACCTGAGCCGCGGCATTTTCTTGATCGCCCTCGGTGTGATCACCGTTGTGCTCCCCGAGTCGGTCGTGATTGGCGTTCTGGCCGGCGTCGCGGTGCTGATGATTGTGCTCGGCGGCATCATGTTGAGCTACGGCATCCGAGCGCAATCGGACGAAGACCTCATCGATGTCGACGCCGCCACGGTGTCCCAACTGATTCTGGACTGGATGAACACGCGCGATGTCGGCGACGAACGTCGTGACCAGATCGGGGACGGTCTCTTCTTCGAAGAGCCCGACCGGGTGGCCAAGTTGGTCTCGTGGTGGGTAATGCTCCTGCTCTCGGTCGCCATCGCCACCTTTGCCGTCATGCAGGACTCCACTGCCGTTGTGATCGGCGCCATGTTGATCGCGCCGCTGATGACTCCGATAATCGGCGCGGCCGCAGGAATCGTCAATGCCTGGCGAGGTCGAATCGTGGGCTCCTTGGCTCTCGTCGCTGCCGGTGTGGCGGCCGCCATCGGCCTCGCCTTCATCATCGGCCAGTGGATTCCGACGATCGTTCCCCTCGAAGTGAACACACAGGTCACATCGCGGACGAGTCCCAACATGATCGACATGCTGATCGGTTTGGCGGCCGGTGCCGCCGGTGCGTACGCGAATGTAGATCGACGGGTGTCTGCCTCCATCGCCGGCGTCGCCATTGCCGTGGCCCTGGTACCGCCGTTGGCGGTCGTCGGCCTCACACTCGAGGCCGGGCTGATAGCGGACTCCCTGGGCGCGTTCTTGTTGTTCCTCACCAATCTGGTCTCGATCATCCTGGCGGCCACTGTCGTCTTCTTCCTCACCGGATACGCCCCCTTCCAACGTCTGAAGGAGAACCGCGCTGAAGTGACCGCGATCCTGCGAACCGTCGCCATCGCAGCGCTCGTGATCCTCGTCCCGCTGGTTTTCACGGCCGAGGGCATCCTGTCGAGTGCCGGCCGCCAAGACCACGCCCAGGCAGCCGTATCGGATTGGCTGGGTGAAGACTCGACGCTACGTACGGTGCGAGTGAGCGTCGACGGAAAGGACGTCGACGTGTTTCTCACCGGATCCGGCGATATCCCACCGGTCGAGGAGTTGGAAGCCACCCTCTCCGAGCGGTTCGGTGTTCCGGTCAACGTCCTCGTCGAGTACGCAGCAACCCTGGTGATCACATACTCAGAGCAGAATGGTTTGACCGAACTGCAACCCGACCTTGGAGCCGATGAATGAGCCGAATCGGATACATCAACAGGCAGGCCGGACGAGTGGGCCTCCGGCTGGCGAATCGGTTCAATCCGGTGACGTCGGACACATCCGCTCCGCTGTGGACCGTGGCACTGTTCGACGCCTTCGGGCCATCGCTGATGCCGCGAGCCTCGATGCATCAGGGGATGGCTGCCGCCCTTTCGGTCCTCGCAGCTGAAGCAGTCGGCAAGGGCGTCGACGCTGCAATCCGACGCGTCATCCCGGCAGCCTCTCCGTTGGCGTGGCGGCTGGGGGCACGAGCCGCGGTCGCCGCGGCTGGGTACGGCCTATCGAAGATCCCCGAGAAACGCGAGGAGTCGACCGTCGTCGCATCGGCGCGCACCGCCGGCCGTCTCGCAGTTGCCGGCGCCATCGGCGGCATGGTGTACGAGTTGGGGTCCGAGCTTCGCACTCGTTATCCGGCGTCGGGTCCGATACGCCCCATCCTCATCGGACTCGGTGGATTCGCCGGCGCCCTCGCCTACTCGGGACACCTTCTCCAAACCCGCCAAGGGCTCATCCAGAGATGGACAGACGAGGACAAGCCGGCGAGCCTCCCCGAATCGATCGCCATCGGCATCGCAGCGGCAACGGTGGGGAGAGTCATCAGTCGAGGCTTCATGGCGTCGCGCAGCGGGTTGGCCGACTGGTTCGGCGACGACCCCGTGCGTGCCCAGATCGGTCGTACTGTCAACGGCGTCGTATGGGCTGCGAGCGGCATCGCCTTGTACAACGCCGGCGTCGGCTACATCGCCCGTAGCAACGAGAAGATCGAACCGGCGTACTCCAAAGCCCCGGCCAACGAATACGTGTCCGGAGGACCCAACAGCATCTCGCCCTTCGAGGAGCTCGGCTTGCAGGGCCGGAGGTACGTCACCGACGTCGTCACACCCGAGCTGATCGAATCCACAATCGGAGAGCCGGCCGTGGCGCACCCGATCCGCGCCTACGTCGGCTACAACAGCGAACCTCTCTATGCGTCGGGTCGATCGGAGCTCGCACTCGACGAGTTGGACCGTCTCGGGGCGTTCGACCGCAAGTATCTGCTGCTCTTCTCACCCACCGGCACCGGCTGGGTGGATCAAACCATGATCGAGAGTGCCGAACTCTTCGCCAAGGGCGACATCGCGACCTGCTGCATCCAATACGGCCGATCACCGAGCTTCCTCGCCCTTCAGAAGGTGGCACTGGGTCGTGCCCAGTTTCGCCAGCTCCTATGGGGCGTCAAGCAGAGGCTCGCGGAACGGAAGCCCAAGAATCGACCGAGAGTGCTCGTATTTGGGGAGAGCCTCGGTGCCTGGTCGAGTTCGGACGTCGTCATGTATCAGGGCATCGGTGGCTTCGACCACTACGGCATCGACCGAGCCCTGTGGTTCGGTCTCCCCGGCCTCGCCAAATGGTCGAAGACCGGGATGCGGGAGGGCTCCAGCGACCTCGTCCCCGAAGGCACCGTCGGCGCCTTCGATCGGTACGAGCAACTCGCCGCCCTCACCGACGCCGAACGCGACCGGATGCGGGCGGTCATCTTGGACCACGACAACGACCCAATCGCTCAGATTTCGTTTCGGCTCGCCGTAAAGAAACCCGTCTGGCTCCGATCCGATGAGCGCGGCCGAGGCGTCCCTGAGACGATGGAGTGGACCTCATTGCTCACTTTCGTCCAAGTGATGATCGACGCCATGAACGCGATGAGAGTCGTACCAGGCCACTTCAAGTCTTTCGGACACGACTACCGAGGGGACACTGCACAATTCGTCCATGCTGCGTACCACTTCCCTGCCGTGTCCGATGAGCAGATGATGTCCGTCAACGAGACTCTGCGACAGCTCGAGTTGGAGCGCGGTGAGCGCATCAAGCAGGCGAGGGAGGCCGCGTCGGAGGCTGCCGATGGGGTGGCCGGTCCGAAACGGACGCGGGGTCCGCGGTGGCTGCGCGACCGGGACAAGGCCGATGAGGCCGAACCGGCCGTGGAGGCTTCCGAGGGCGAGGCGCAGTCTGACTTCCAGTGAGCAACGAAATCGCGCCCGGTGCGCCCGAAGTCCAGAGCGGGTGGGTCGACGGCTACCTCCCGCTACTCCTGCTCATCACCGTCGTCTTCGGCCTGCTCATGCTCATCGACTTCGAAAGAGCAGAGTCGGGATGGGCCGAAGTGCTCGCTGTTGGAGTCACGGCACTGACTGCCGCCGTGCTGGCGCTGGCTCTGCATGCATCGGCGGTGTCTGCGCGAAGGGTACGCATTGCGCTCGGCATCGGCGGTTTCACAGTGCTGGCGACCAGCGTCTCCTACATAGCCGGCTCCGCGTGGAAGCCGGGCTTCATCTGGGTCCTCCTCGTTGCGGTGACACCGATCGTCGTGATGCGCCGCGTCGCGCAGCACAAAGAAGTGACAACGGAGACCCTGCTGGGTGCGATCTGCGCCTATCTTCTGATTGCGCTGACGTTCTCGTACCTCTTCGTCGGGCTCGACAGCTGGTTCACGGCTCCATTCTTCGGCACAGAGGAACCGAGCACCGCGTTTCCCTATTTCTCGTTGGTCACGATCGCCACCTTGGGATACGGTGACCTCGCTCCGGACACGGATATCGGCAGAGTCTTCTCGGCCGGTGAGGCAATCGTGGGCCAGGTCTACCTCGTCATCGTGGTCGCCCGCCTCGTTTCTCTGTATACCGGACGCAGCAAGAAACACAGCACGAAGAGTTGAATCACTTCGTGACCACGTGGCAGCGCCCTCCCCGGTGTCGGGAAGGGCGCTGGTCCCCCCATGGGAGAAGCGGACCCGATCAGCTCAGGCGGTAGACCCGGAACTGATCATGTTGGATGGGCAACACTTCCAACCGCTCGAAGCCGGCTTCTCTTCCGTATTGCTCCAGGGTCGATCTCCGCATCGCCGTGCCCGTTGCGGCACTGCCGTCATGTGACATGCCATCTGGCAAACATGTCGTGATCGAGAATCCATAGAGGAAGCGCTCCACGTCGCCCGCGTCGGGCGTGAACTCGTCCTCGGTCATCTCGTCGATGACGAGCACCGGAGCTCCCGGCTTGGCGAGCTTTCGCATCGAGCGAAGCACAGCGACCGGATCTGCCATGTCGTGAACACACTCGACCGCGAACACCATGTCGTAGTCGTCTTGGATAGAGGTGGTGCCCGGATCCACTGCGAAGAACGCCGTGCGATCGGAGACCCCAGCCTCGGCTGCATTCCTTCGCGCCGCCTCCACAGATGGCTCGTCGATGTCAAAACCCGTCACGATCGTTCCCGGATACACGGCAGCCACACCGATGGCGCCGTAGCCGTATCCGGCACCGACCTCCGCCACCCGGGCGCCCGGCATTGACAGTGCCGCGTCGACGTCGGGAATCGACTTGAGTCAGTCCTGAGCGAGTACTTGCAGCAGAAGTGGCCGGTTCACCTCTCCCTGCCCGTGGCGCATGTCTTCTC
>JAUVPA010000150.1 GCA_030598905.1 Acidimicrobiia bacterium | reverse complement strand
CATCACCCTCAGCGAGTTTGAGGAGTGCCATCCCCGGCATGTAGCCCGAACCGAGGGCGTGGGCTCTACGAAAGGCGTCTTCGGCTCCCTCATAATCTCCCAGATTCAGCCGGATCATGCCGATCTCGCCGAAGGCGTGCGCCATGAACGGACCAAAGTCGGTGAGCTCGGCAGCAGCGCGACTCGCTTCAGCCTCGGCATCGACCCAGGCGCCGCGAAGCCGCATCATTTCGGATCGGCGGATCCGGCAGATGCCGGGAAAGGCACTGTCGCTACCGATGCTGTCGCACCACCGCATGGTGTGATCGTTCCACTCGGCGGCACGGCTGTAGTCGCCCATGGCGGCACAGGTTTCGATCATGTTGCAATAGACCCTGCCGGTATCTCGAGGATTGAGTTCACCGGCCACCGCGCTGACCATCGACTCCTCCATCAATGCCATTCCCTCATCGACCTGTCCCATGTCGACGAGGAACCGGCCCCGATCATGGAGGCCGAGGACTTCGACGCTGCGATGGCCGTTCTCACGACCGATGCGCTCTACTTCGGCCGCCAGCTCGAGGGCACGAGGCATGCCTCCTTCGGCACCAGCCGTGAAGACGGCTTCGAGGCGACGGAGGTATCCGAGTTCAACGGTCGACGGCAGACCATCCAGCAGCCGGTTGGCCCGATTCAGCCAGCCGCGCGCCATTGACGACTGCAGCCGGTTGGCGTAGTCCTCAGCAAGAGCGGTCGCGATACGCGCTGCATCGACATCACTGCCAGACGCCGAGTAAACGGCAAACACCCGTTCCCGGGCCCGGATCGAGTCATCGCCCTTGCCAGACCACCAAGCGGACTCGGCGAGCGCCTCCAACTGCTCGGGAGGGCAATCCTCGGTGTCGAGGAGCGCGTGCAGGTCGCCATAGGCCTGTGACCACTGGTGATTCTCCCATGCCGCCATTCCGGCGGCGATTGAGGAATCCGACATCTATCTACCTCTCGATCACCGGCAGAATCTAACGAGATGACGTCGCTGCACTGGGGGACCAGTGGCGCATCCCACTCTGTTGGTAGGGTTTTCGACGGTAGGGAGGCGCTATTGCACCGGTTTCGCATCGTTCTCGGGTGCGCTCTGCTGCTTTCCGCAGGTCCCTTAGCCGCGAATATCGCCAACGCTCGGGCCGCTTCGATCACGTTTGCAATGATCGGCGACTCGATCACGTGGCAGGCGACCGCCGACCTCGAGGCGGCGATACCCGGCATCCGAATCGACTCGGACTTCGGTCGTCCCTTCTCTCACGCCGCCGAGGTACTGGATCGCATCCTGGTCAGCGGCACACCCGACGTCTTGATCGTCGCCCTTGGCACCAACCCGCCGCTCAGCATCGCTCAGGTAGATGAGTTCATGGGCCTCACGTCAGGCATCGAACACGTCGTGTTCGTCAATACGCGAATACCGAGAGAGTGGGAAGCCGAGATCAACAACGTGATCAACAACCTTCCCCTCCGCTACGAAAAGGTCTCGGTCGTCGATTGGTACGGATACTCCGCCACCCGGCCGTTTGTCTTCAACCCGAGCGGCTTCCACCTTTCCGACGAAGGTAAACCGATCTACGCCAATCTCGTGGCGTCGGGCGCCTTTCGAGCTGGCGGGGTGTGCGTCGACGATGGCACAGCCCCTGACGTCTGCGACCTCGGCGGGACATTCTTCGACGACGACGAGTCGACGTTCGAGGACGACATCGAGTGGATCGCCGCGCAAGGAATCACTTTGGGGTGCAACCCGCCCCTCAACAGCAGATACTGCCCGAACGCCTACGTCACTCGCGGCCAAATGGCGGCCTTCTTGACCCGCGCCCTGCACTACACCGACACCGGACCAGGAAACATCTTCACAGACGACGACGGATCCACCTTCGAAACCGAAATCGACAAACTCGCCACCGCCGGAGTCACCACAGGCTGCAACCCACCCGACAACACCCACTACTGCCCCAACCAATACGTCACCCGCGGCCAAATGGCAGCCTTCTTGACCCGGGCTCTCGATCAGTAGCCATCAAGTAGCCTCGTGGCCCGGGAACATCCGATCTGAAGAACCTGCAGATCAGGAGCGTTCGAGAACCACGACGGGAATCTGATCTCGTGCCGTCTTCTTTTCATACTCGGCAAAGAACGGGTAGTCGCGCTTCTGCTGCTCCCAGATTCGGTCGTGTTCGTCGCCGCTCGCAACACGCGCCGTGACCGCGAGTTTCTGGATTCCTATTTCAGCCTTGACGTCAGGGGTGGCTTTGACGTTGTAGAACCAGTCGGGGTTGTCGTCGGCGCCGCCTTTCGATGCGAAGATGGCGAAACTGTCGCCGTTGACAGACTGGTACATCAAAGGGGTCACGCGCTCGGTGCCTGTCTTGGCCCCAACATGATGGAGAAGCAGCAGCGGCTTACCTTCGAAGAACCCCCCGACAATGCCGTCGTTCGTCCTGAACTCGTCAACGATGTTCGTGTTCCTGCTCATGAATTCGACCTCCTTCTGACTTGGACACCGGTCAACCGCAAATACACGAATGCCATTCCGGCGCGTTATCCGACGGCGAAGAGCTGCCACGAGTCGGGGATGCCCTTGAGCTCGTGAGTCCCTCTCGTGTCGAACTCGATCGCGGAGCCGGCGACGAGATCCTTCACCGTTCGGGAAGCCAACACTTCACCCGGCTGCGCTTTGTCCGCGATGCGGGCGCCCGTATGGACCGCGATGCCGGCGACTCCGTCGCCCGACAGTTCGATCTCGCCGGTATGGAGACCGCACCGGATGGGGAGCCCGATGGAGGAAAACTCGTCACGCAGCTCGAGCGCGCAGCGGATGGCACGAGCTGGACCGTCGAACGTTGCCAGAATCCCGTCCCCGGTGGAATCGACGAAACGTCCGCGATGCCGGATCACCGTCGCCTCGGACGTCGCGTCGTGCAGTTGGAGGAGTTCTCTCCACCTCCGGTCGCCCACCTCGACGGCGCGATCGGTCGAGCCGACGATGTCCGTGAACATCACCGTCGCCAGAACACGCTCTGCGGTCTGGCGCGAGCGAGTACCGGTGAGGAACATCTCAATCTCGTCGAGAACCGCATCTTGGTCACCGACGTATGGGGGATGATCGGCACCCGAGAGACGCACCAACGTGGCGTCGGGGATCTGGTCTGCCAGGAACGCAGCTTGGCCGGCGTCGCGATAGACGTCTCCGGTTCGTTGCAGGACGAGCGTCGGCGCAGACACGGCACCAAGAACGTGGCGTACGTCGTCCTCGGTATGAGCCTTGGCAAACGCCAGCGCGTTCCCTGGCGCATTTCCATACCGCTCCAGACGGCCCCACCACTTGCGGAAGGAAGGGTCTTCTGCCATTGACGGCGCGACCTGCCCAAGGAAGCTTCCGTGGCCCCATTGGCCTCCGATCTGAGAGAAGAAGCCATCAACCCAATCCGAGTCGCGACCCCACGGATAATCGGACCTGCGGCGTGCGGACGCGTACGTGCCGTAGAGCACCAGCGCTTCGGTCCGACGTGGATACGTTGCGGCGAACAGCGCGGCCATCGGCCCACTCTGCGACACGCCGAGGATTGCCGCTCGCTCGGAGCCGACGGCATCGAGTACTGCAGTGACGTCGTCCATCTGCTCTTCCAGCAGCGGAAGCTCCGGCGCCCGATCGGAGAGTCCGGTACCCCGTGTATCGAGTGTGATGAGCCGGGCGAAGGAACCGAGGCCATTGAGAAACCGGGCGTACAGAGGCTGCTCCCACTGCAGCTCGATATGGCTGAAGATGCCGGCGAGATAGACGAGGTCGACATCGCCCTCGCCGAAGCTCTGGTAGGCGATGTGGACATCGCCACTCTTGGCGTACCGGGTCTGAGGCGGCATGGCCAGACGCTACCCGGAGCCGTTAGTGCTTGTACCGTCGCCACCAACAGCACGGAGGCGGCAGCATGACGGTCGATCAAGTCGAGTACGAGCGAGCGCTTCAGATCGGAGAAGACGACTTCTTCCGAATCTGGCAGGACGGGCCCGAGGTCACGCGGTGGGAGGCCCTTCCGGTACAGGTGGGCGACCAAGCGCCTGGCTTCGAGTTGCCGAACCTGGACGGCAGTTCGGTCACGCTCGAAGGTCTCCTCGCCGACGGACCCGCCATCTTGTTGTTCTGGCGGCACTTCGGCTGTGGCTGTGGCGTCGACCGAGCTGCACTGCTGCGATCTGAACTCGGCGACTATCGAGCCACCGGCGCATCGGTCGTGATCATCGGTCAGGGGCTACCCATCCAGGCCGCGGTCTACGCCGAGGAAAACGGCCTCGAGTTGCCGATCCTCACCGATCGAGACCGATCGACATACCGGGCGTACGGCCTGTTGGACGCGACACTTCCGCGGGTCGTATTCGACGCTCCTCAGTGGTTGTGGTCCTATTCCGAAGAGACCGCACAGCGGTTCATCGACGAAAGACGAGTGGCAGGACGCCGCCTGGTCAACAACCCGTGGCTGCTTCCCGGTGAGTTCGTTGTCGGCGCAGACGGGCTGCTGAAGCACACGCACCGGTACCAGCACTGCGAAGACTTTCCCGACCCGCGGATCCTCATCACCGCCGTCACCGGCCACGCCGTCTGAGCTACAGAGAGGCCGCAATCGGCGACGCCCGGT
>JAUVPA010000016.1 GCA_030598905.1 Acidimicrobiia bacterium | reverse complement strand
GCCCGGCGAATAGAGGTAGGCGTTGCATTTCGAGGTGGAGTTCAGGGGCGGATCGTCACACGGGGTTACCGGCAATCCGGCTCCGTTGGCCTCCCAGATATGAACCTCTTTGACGATCCCCAGTCCGGAGATGTTGCCGAGTGACTGCTCGACTGACTGCAGGACGGCCCAGTCGGCTTCTTGATTGGTACCGAGCGATGCCGCGACGCGCCCCGAACTCTGGGTGGCGTTGGCAACCGTGATCTGGGTCCGAAACGCAAGCCCGAACTCGATGATGCCGAAGAGAAGGAGGAACAGAAGTGGGGCCACGATGGCCATCTCGACGATGGCTACGCCCTCGTCCCTGCGGAGTCGTCTCAGGTATCTGTTCACGGCAGTCTTCCCGTCGCTCTCGGCTGCTGTCCGTACTCAAACGACTACTCATAGTGTTTGAGTTCCCAGGGAGCACGCCAGTGCCCTCGAACAGTGAATCGACAGGGTGGTTCAGAAACTGAAGGGCCTTTGCCAGAGAGGTCGGGCGACCTACGTCGTCAGTCGCCAACTGCTGCGGCAAACGCCGCCACCGCGGAGCGCAATGCTCGAGCTGAGTCATCGGCGTCGTTTGCCTCGAGAACCAGACGGACGAGCGCGGAGCCGACGATGACACCATCAACGTGGCGGGCGGCAGCCCGGGCGTGGTCGGGAGTCGAGATGCCAACACCGGCCACGATTGGCTGTGCAGAGACATCCCGGATGCGCGCCGCGAGGCCGGCGATCTTGTCACTGGCTTCGTCGCGGGTTCCCGTGACCCCCATGTCCGCCACCGCGTAGACAAAGGCCGGCTCAGCCATGGCAACCGCCCGCAAACGTCGCTCGTCCGTTGTCGGTGCCGCGAAGAGCACGAGGCCCACCCCGTGCGTTCTGGTTGCTTCGAGGAACGGACCGGCTTCGTCGACGGGGAGATCGGCAACGATGAGCCCGGCGGCGCCGACGTCGGCCAATCGAACGCAGAAGCGATCAACTCCCATACGAAGGACGGGATTGACGTATGTCATGACGATGACAGGCAGACCGGTGGAGGAAACCACATCGGAGACGACCTCCAGGCAGCCATCGACGGTCGTTCCGGCAGCGAGGGCCCTCTCCCCCGCCTCCATGATCACCGGTCCGTCCATCAGCGGATCGGCATAGGGTATGCCGACCTCGAAGCCATCGGCGCCGGCGGCTGCCATCGCTTCGAAGAGCCGCACCGAAGCGTCGAGGGTGGGCAGGCCGGCCGTCATATAGGGAAGCAGGACGGTTCGTCCGTCCTCCCGAGCCGCTGCAAAGAGATTTCCGAGGCCCTCGGCTCCGGTCGAGTCGATCTCAGAAGCCAAGACTTGCCACCTGCTCGACGTCCTTGTCGCCTCGGCCCGAGAGGTTCAACACAACGGTCTTTCCGGCGAGTTCGTCCCGTGATCGCATGATCCAGGCGAGAGCATGGGACGGTTCCAAGGCCGGAATGATGCCTTCGGTCGATGCCATCAGATGAAAGGCCTCGAGCGCTTGGGCGTCGGTCGCCGTTTCGTACCGAGCGAGGCTGCTGTCCTTGAAGTAGGCGTGCTCCGGACCGACGCCGGGGTAATCCAGACCCGCCGAGATCGAGTGCGCCTCGAGCACCTGACCCGAGTCGTCTTGAAGCATGTAGGTACGAGCCCCGTGGATGACCCCGGGTGATCCGGCCACGAGTGACGCGCCGTGCTCCCCGGTGACCAAACCGTGTCCTGCGGCTTCTACCCCGACGAGGTCGACAGTGGGGTCTGCCGCGTAGGGATAGAAGATGCCCATCGCGTTGCTCCCGCCGCCGACGCAGGCCACGATGACTTCCGGCACAGGCCTATCCGGCGCCGAGCCATCCATCTGCGATCGGAGCTCCTCGCCGATCACCTTCTGCAGCTCACGCACCATCCACGGAAAGGGGTGTGGCCCGACGACGGAACCGATGATGTAGTGCGTGTTCTCGACAGTCGCCACCCAATCGCGCAGAGCCGCGGAGACGGCGTCTTTGAGCGTCGAAGCCCCCGAGGTCACCGGAATCACCTCTGCGCCGAGCATCTCCATCCGGTAGACGTTGAGCCGCTGACGCTCCACGTCCTTGGCGCCCATATACACGACACATTCCAGGCCGAGGAGAGCACAAGCCGTTGCTGTGGCGACGCCGTGTTGGCCGGCGCCCGTCTCGGCGATCACGCGCGGTTTGCCCATCCGCGTCGTCAGCAGGCCTTGGCCGACCGTGTTGTTGATCTTGTGCGCCCCGGTGTGGGCGAGGTCTTCTCGCTTCAACCACAGGTCCATGCCGAGGAGTTCGGACAGGCGGTCCGCCCGATACACGGGTGTAGGACGGCCGACATAAGATCCGAGCAGCGCATCGAGATCTCTACGAAATGACGGGTCGGCCCAGGCAGCCGCAAAGGCCGTTTCCAACTCGGAGAGGGCCGGCATGAGCGTCTCGGGAGCGAACGCTCCGCCGAACTCGCCGAAGCGCCCGCGCTCATCTGGTGACAACAGCATCAGGTTCCCTTTGCCCTCGCGACGAAGTCGGCGACCTTACCGGGGTCCTTGACACCGGGAGCACTCTCCAGCCCCGAAGAGGCATCCACACCCCACGGCGACACGGACCGGACTGCTTCCATCACGTTGTGCGGTCCGAGACCCCCGGAAAGGACGAAGCGCCGGTCCGAGGAATCGATGAGGGACCAGTCGAAAGTCACGCCGGTACCTCCGAGCAACTCGGGATGTGCCGTGTCGAGTAGAGGGATCTGACCACCTGGGATGGAATCGGGACTCTCGTCTCCCGAACCCATCCGGAGAGGGTGCAACACCAAGAGACCGGCGGCGGCACCGGCTGCGGCCGCGTTCTGTTTGTGCCTGCCGTGAGGCTGGACGCCGTCCGCTCCCGTCTCCATCGCCGCCTCGACCAATTCTGACGGCGTGGCATGAGCGGTCACAAGGATGCGCAGCACCGGCAGGCCGTCCATGAGTGATCTCGCCCTGTCGACGTCGACGTAACGAGGCGAGAAGTCCGCAAGCACAAAGCCGAGAGCATCGGCGCCTGCCTCCACGGCAGTCGCCGCGTCGTGTTCGCTGGTGATGCCACAGACCTTCACCCAGGTCATCGAACACCCCGCATCTTGGTGACGAGTGACGCCGGATCGGGATGTACGACCAGAGCCTCACCCACGAGGATGGCGTCGAAACCAGCATTCGCCATACGCGCCGCAACCGACACATCCGTTATCCCGCTCTCGGCGACCGTCACCGGAACACTTGCCAACATGGGAGCCAAACGCTCCGAAACTGCCGGATCGCTGGCAAACGTCCCAAGGTCGCGGTTGTTGACTCCAATCAGAGTCGCTTCGGCGGCGAACGCCCGCTCGATCTCGAGTTCGTCGTGCACTTCGACGAGAGCGTCGAGCCCCGCCTCTCGTGCCGTGTCGATGAGGCTCCGTAGAGAGTCGTCGTCGAGGGCGCTCACAATGAGCAACACAGCATCGGCACCGCAAGCGCGTGCCTCCCACACTTGCACAGGAGCAACGGTGAAGTCCTTACGCAGCGCAGGGAGTTCGACGCTCTTGCGAGCCTCGACGAGATCGTCGAGTGAGCCGGCAAAGAAGTCAGGTTCCGTGAGTATCGACAGCGCAGCCGCGCCGCCGTCGAAGTAGCGACGAGCCTGTTCGTTTGAATCCAACTGAGGTGCCAGCGATCCCGCCGATGGCGATTTTCGCTTGATCTCGGCAACCACACTCAGCCCGGGTTCCGTCAGCGCTGCAGCGAACCCCCGAGCGGAAGGCACCGATCGAGCCGCCGCCATGAGATCGGCCATAGTCGGCTCGAGAGCGGCGGCCCGTTGGCGTGATGTCGCCAGGATCTCGTTCAGCATTCGCGCAGCTTACGGGTACCGGGTCAGCCGTTCTGAACCGTCCGCAGGTAGCGAACCAGACTCTCGATCTGGTCCGCATCGAGTTTTCGCTCGAACCCCGGCATCGCCCCCGGCCCAACCGAGATGACACCGATCAGTTGGTCGTTGCTCAGCACGAGATGGGCGTTCGACCCTGAGCCGATGTCCGGCCCGTAGCGGCCGCGCAGATCATCGGCGTGACAACCCGAGCACGTGATCTTGTACAGCTCTCCTCCATATTTGCCCTCCGGTGATTCGAAACACCCCACAAGAGCGAATGTGAGGAGAGCAACGATGACAACAAGCCGTCTCACAGCCCCAGGAGGCTAAGAGGGTGAACTCTCTGTCGGTAGCACCACCCAGGATCTTCCTCCTCATCAGGCTGCGAAGCGGTAGCCGACACCCCAGACCGTCTCTATGGGTATTCCCTCGAGTTTCCTGCGGAGCTGACTGATGTGGACATCAACGGTGCGTGTTTCGCCGAAGTAGTCGTATCCCCACACTGCTTCGAGAATCTGGGCCCGTGACAGCACCAAGCCGCGGTGTTCGGCGAGATACCAGAGCAGATCGAATTCTCGGGCGGTCGGTCGCACTGACTCGCCGTCGGAGCCAGCGACCTCACGACGGCCGGCATCGATTCGAAAGACGCCGACTTCGATCACCTGGAAGCGGATCGGTCGCTCCTCACTGCGGCGGAGGACCGCCTTCACTCGAGCCACCAGTTCGCGCGGGGAGAATGGCTTGGTGACGTAGTCGTCGGCCCCGATCTCCAGTCCGACGACCTTGTCCACGTCGCTGTCACGTGCCGTGAGCATCAACACCGGCACCTCGGACGAAGCGCGGATCCGGCGACACACCTCAATCCCGTCGATGCCGGGCAGCCCGATGTCGAGTAGGACGGCACGGACGTCGCGCTCACGGAGCCTCTCGAGGCCGGCCTCACCGGTGTCGGCGTGAATCATGCGAAAGCCCTCCTTCTCGAAGTACATCCGAAGGAGCTCCGCGATCTCGTTCTCGTCCTCGACGAGCAGGATCGTTCCGGTCACGTGCCAGGTTCCTCCCAGTGGGTTACCGGGAGTATGGGTCACAGATGTGAGAGGAATGTGAAAGGGAGTTAGTAGTTATCAGTGAATAGTTGTTACCCAAGAAGAGGCAAAACCCGTATCTCTGCTGAGGTCTGTCCCTCGTCCCACTTGACGATCACTGATGTGCCGGGGTCAAGTTCGCGGCGGACCATTCCCAGGGCGATGGGGCCAAGATCGGGGTGGTCGGCGACGGAGGTGATCGAGCCCATCTCACGATCCTCCCAGATGACGGCCGCGCCGGCGTGCGCCACCGAAGCCAGCAACAAGCCACGCAGGTGCCGGTTGACGCGTCCTCGGGAGTTGATGCGGGCCACCAGTTCCTGGCCGAGGTAGCAGCCCTTGGAGAAGTCGACCGCTCCTTGCACCATGTCGGCCTCCTGGGGAATCGTTGTCTCGTCGACATCCACATCGAGTCGCGGCTCACCCACCGCGATGCGCATCGCGTCGAACGTCTCTTCGGAAACAGCCGAAGCAGCCCTCTTCGTCGTGAGAACTCGCGGCAGGCCTGAGTTCATGAACGCAAGGTCGGCAACGAGCTCACCGTCCTCATCGAACCATGTGTCCCTCTTGACGAGATCTCGCGCCGCGTTGCCGACAACTTCGGCCACGGGACGATCCTCGGCATCGAAAGAGACGTCAACACGGAGGCGGAAGCGTCCGAGATCCCCGGTCACTCGATCGGCGTAGCCCGACTCAACAGCGATGCCCACCCGATCTTCCCCGCGGAGGATCCAGATGGGGGCCCGTAACTTTCCCTGGGGCGACAACAACAGTGACCTCGCCACGCTTCCCGCATCCATTGCTTCTATCGACTGGCTGAGGAGCCCATCGAGGAATTCGACCGCGTCGTCTCCCACCACCCAGATCACATCGTGGGGCCGCGGCGCGGTCATCAGATCCGTCATGGGGCGCCCCAGGCAATATCCCGGGCGGCGTTGATCGCAGCGAGCACTGCCGCAGCCTTGTTCACGCACTCCTCATATTCGGCTGAGGGAACACTGTCGGCGACAACCCCGGCCCCTGCTTGCACCCATGCCTTTCTTCCTTCAGACACCATCGTGCGCAGGGCGATGGCCGTATCGAGGTTGCCGGAGAAGTCGACGTAGCCGACCGCTCCCGCATACGGACCGCGGGCAACGGTTTCTAGTTCGTCGATGATCTCCATGGCGCGGACCTTCGGCGCGCCCGAGACGGTTCCGTGCGGGAAGGTCGCGCGCAGCACCTCGACGGGTCCTACACCATCGCGCAGTCTCCCCGAGACGCCGGAGACGATGTGCATGACATGTGAGTAGCGCTCGATGACCATCAGCTCGTCGACGGCAACGGTTCCATATTCGCACACTCTTCCCAGGTCGTTCCTCGCCAGGTCGACGAGCATCACGTGTTCAGCCAACTCCTTGCCATCGGCGAGAAGCTCTTCCTCCAGCCGTCGATCCTCGGCTGGGTCCGACCCACGCCTGCGTGTCCCCGCAATGGGACGGCTGTACGCCATACCGTCACGCACCCGAGACATCAGCTCGGGTGATGAGCCGGCTATCGCAAAGGAGCCGGATCGCAGGAAGAACATGAAAGGGGAAGGGTTGATCAGGCGGAGTGCTCGATACACCGAGAAGGCGTCGCCGTCGAAATCCACCTCAAAACGGATCGAGCTGACGATCTGGAACGCATCTCCTCCAGCGATGTAGTCCACCGCACGACGGACGGACTTTTCGTACTCCTCCCGCGTCACATTCGGTGAGGCGTCGATCCCGGCGTCGAGGGAGGGCCCGAAGCGAACTCGATATCCGCCCTCCTCGCCGATCTTCGCGATGTCTCCGCGTAAGGCATCCAGGGCCTCGTCGTACTGAGCAGATGGGTCATCTCCAATGAAGACGTTGCGAATGAGGGTGATCCGATCGCGCAGCCGGTCGACGGCCGCTATGGCTCCGACGAATTGCCAGAGCATCTCCGGCAATTTGCGGTCGTCCGGCGGCTGGTCCGGCAGACGCTCGACGTAGCGCACCATGTCGTAGCCGAGAAAGCCGACCGCTCCGGAGTGCAAGGGTGGAGCATCATCACCGAGGCCCGCCGCGTCGGGCATGGGCGTCGTCAGGCGTTCGGTGAGGTCATGGAACACCGCGAGAGGGTCGGTTCCACGGAGCGCGATGTCTCCGTCATCGACTGATGCCTGCCCATCGTACGCGCTCAGCGTGAAGGAGGGATCCCAACCCACAAAGGACCATCGGGCCCACCGTTCTCCCCCCTCGACCGACTCGAGAAGGAAGCCGTCGCCTTCAGCGGCCAGCTTGGTGAAGAGACCGACCGGCGTCTCCCGGTCTCCAAGCACCTCGACGGCAACGGGAACCACCTCATAGCCCTCCGCCAGCGTGAGGAACTGCTCTTTGGAAAGCGAAGGTTTCACGAACAAGAGATTACGGCGCGCGGTACGTCACACCTGTTGATGAGAGCGACCCCCCTCCCCTGCCTTCGGCAGGGACTCCCCCCTGGGGGGATCAGCAGAGGCGCCTCTTCTCAACTCACGGCGAAGTCATCGAGGCCGACTCTGATCAGCAGATCGGCGAACCAGCTGGACAACAACCCGACGTTCCCTGTGACCATGAGGATGCCGAAGGCAGCGAGGATCCCTCCCGACACGACCGTGATCTGAATCGTGTATCGCTTCACCCACGTGAAGACCGAGAATGCCTTTGCCAGGATCAGGGCGGTGATCAGGAAGGGAATCCCGAGACCGAGGGCGTAGAAGAACAACACGAGCATCGCCTCACCCGCCGTGTCCGTTGTTGCGCCGAGGGCCAGGGCCGAGGCGAGGAACGGCCCGATACATGGAGTCCAGCCGAAGGCAAACGCAGCGCCCATGACGGGAGGCGCCCAGGCACCGAAGCGGCGTGCCTTGTGCATCTCGAAGCGGCGCTCGCGCATGACGGGGAGCAAGAACCGCGGCGTCCACACCGCGGTCACCGCGATGAACACGCCCATGAAGATGATCAGCCACCCGGCTATCTGGGAGAAGATGTTGCCCTGGAGGAACCGCCCAAGGGAAGTAGCCGCAGCTCCGAACAACACGACGAACACGACGGAGAAGCCGAGGACGAACAGCGAGGTCGTCCACAACACGCGACGCATCGAGACCTCACCCTGGGACAGCTCCGACATCGAGTAGCCCGACATGAGCCCGATATAGCCCGGGATCAGCGGAAGAACACACGGCGACAGGAACGATGCGGCTCCCGCAAACACCGCAGCGAACATCGTGCCGATCGAAACCTCCACAGATACTCCCTCTGGCCGAGCAAGGTGGGCCGCCGCCCGATAGGGAGCCCGCTCCTAGCTCAAACGGTAGGACGCGGTCGCTTGTTCCCCACTCCCGGCGAATTCACCGATTGGTCACTACCCTCGCCGAGCCCCGCGACCTATTGCCACCGATTCGGGCCACGACGTGCAGCTGCCCTCCTTCATCAGACCGGTCTCCGCATTTGACCTGCGCGATCGCCGCATCCTCTTCCTCATGGCCATCGTCGGCTTTGTCGTCGGTTACGGCGGGTCGCAGATGGCGCACACCCTCCCCTTTGCCCGTCAGACACTCGAGCTGACCGAAGGTCAGATGAGCAACTTGATGGCCATCGTCCGAGCCGTGTCACTTCTCGGAGTCGGCTTCGCGATGGTTGCCGACCGGAAAGGTCGCCGCCGACCACTGCTCGCCGCGTTCGCTCTCTTGTGCCTCGGCAGCCTTCTCACCGCCTTCATCCCGAGCGTCGCCTTGTACGCGATTTCTCAGTCGATCGTGAGAGTTGCCGTCGTCGCCGTGGCCGGCATCGGCCTCGTCCTGCTTGCCGAGGAACTCAGCCCGACGAGTCGCGGATACGGTCTGGGTCTATACGGTCTCGCCGGCTCTCTGGGGGTAGGCACCGGCCTACTCCTCCTCCCCATAGCCGAGCGCACCGACGGGGCGTGGCGGATTCTCTTCGCTCTCGGCGGGCTTGGCCTTCTCGCCTACCCGATGCTCGCCCGGTTCCTTCCAGAGAGCCGTGCCTTTCGCCCCGGGCCGGGAATCTCCTTTCTGAAGGCCCTCAACATGGGATTGGCGAAGCACTTCTGGCCGCTGGCCGGGATCGCCTTCTTCGTTGCGGCCTTCTCGTCACCGGCATTCGATTTTGTTCTCGAGCGCCTCATCAACGATTTGGGCTGGGAGACGGGAGCGGCCCGGTTCCTCCTGATCGTGTTTTCCGGAGTCGGGACGATCGGCCTCCTCGCCGGCGGCCGCCTCGCCGACCTCATCGGACGGCGCCGTACGGTCGTCGCCGCCCTTATCACCGGGTTGGCCGGTGGACTCGGCTTCTATCTCAGCGACAACGGCTGGGTTCTGGCGGCGTCGATCTTTCTCGCCACTCTGGGAGCCACGATGTTGACGCCGTCGCTGGGTGCACAACGTGCCGAGCTCTTCCCCACACGGGTGCGCGCCACGGCAGGTGGCTGGATCACCAATACCGCTATTGCGGGATCGATCACCGGTTTCATCATCGGCGGCGTCCTCATCGATCGCATCGGCCTCTCGGCCACCATCGCGATCCTCAGTGCCGGGTTGGTGATCTCCATGGGCCTCGTGCTCACACTCCCGGAGACGAAGGGGATGAACCTGGTTCGACTGCGAGCGGACCGGGCGCGTACCACCACGCCGGTGCCGCCCCCCGAATCAGGATCAGAAGCACCATCTCCGCCCACACCAGACTTCGACCCGACTGAACAGCTGCCACCATCGCCGTAGGCCCAACGAAGGATGCCGCAACTCGACCAGGCCAACGTCCGACACTCGCCGGAATTCGACGATCACACGGGATCAGCCACCTTCGGGACGAAGCGCTTTTTCGGGATATGCACAGCGATCGGCAAGAGGGCATTCCCAGCAGCGCGGCCGGCGGGCGTCACAGACGTCGCGCCCGAACTGGATGATCCGCATCGAGACACCGGACCAATGATCCATGGGATAGAGGTCCCGAAGTTCGAGCTCTATCTTCGTCGGGTCCGACGAATGAGTGATGCCGAGCCGATTGGTCACCCGCTTCACATGGGTGTCGACGGCGATTGCCGGGATGCCCCACGCCTCCGCCAACACCACGGACGCCGTCTTGCGGCCAACGCCGTGAAGGGTCACCAACTCCTCGAGCTCTTGGGGGACAACGCCATCGAACCGCTCGACGAGGTCGGCGGAGAGGGCGACTATCGACTTCGTCTTCTGCCGATAGAACCCCGCCGAGAAGATCACCTCTTCGACCTGCTCGGGATCGGCAGCCGCGAGGTCGTGGGCCGTCGGCCAGCGGTCGAACAGCACCGGTGTGACCTTGTTCACGTTCTCGTCCGTTGTTTGCGCCGAAAGGACCGTTGCAACGAGAAGGTGCCACGCATCGGTGTAGGCCAATGCGGTACCCATCTGCGGATACCGCTTCTTCAGACGATTGAGGATGACGCGGGCGTCGCGCTTTTCCTCTGTCGTCGGTTCACCAGTTTCGAGAGGTGAGCGTCGCGGCATGACGCGGCGAGCGTAGCGACGGCCGAGACGGCGTCCGGGCGGCCGTCCCGACCGGTCGTACCATGCCGGCCGTGCACCCGTCTCGCATCATGATCGTTGCCGGAGTGACGCTCGCCGTAGTGTCCGTGCCGCTTCCGTTCATCACCGTTCAGAGCGGCGGTTCCATCCAAGGCCCATGGGAATCGTTGCCCGTCATCGTCGTTCTCGCCCCCCTTGCGGTGGCAGCCCTGATCGGAGACCGCAGGGAGGGATTCTCCAAGACGGGAGCAGTTGTCGCCGCGGCCGTCGCAGCCGTCGGTGTGCTCCTCGCCGTCGTGAAGATGCTCGACGCGCTGAAGGCCGTCAACAGCCTGCAGTCGAGAGGGATAGACGCAGCTATTGGAGTCGGTCCGTGGGTCCTCGCCGCGGGGGCTCTCGCCGCCATGGCCGGCTCCGCGCTGAGCCTCAGCAGGAAGATCAGATAGCTCCGTTTCTCGCCCTCATTTCGAGATAGTGCATTCCACGCACACAGGCTGCCGTGCCGGCGAGTACGACGAACAAAGCGAGAGTCAGGACTGCGAACAGCTCGGGACCATCGAAGTAACCCATCGCACAGGAACCGAGGCCCGTTTCACAAAGACCCCATCCCGTGCCTCCGCTGACGAGGTCGAACATCACCAACGCGGGAACAACGGCGATGGCCGCCGCGACCACGAGAAGTATGCCGAGCACAACCCGCAAGGCGACCATGAGATGAGCGTACCGACGAGTTCGGGTTTGCTGGGCGCATACCGGTTGGCTACTTTGCCGAATCACATCGCTGTCATTCGAGGCGGCATGTCATCCAGCGCTGATCCGAGGTGCAGAAAGTCATGACGACCGTCGCCCCAGATGAATATGTCGTGGAGGAGTTCACCGACGACGAACGCGACGTGCTGTCTCGTTTCTTCACCAACATCGACGGTCCGGTCTTCGCCATCGTCAACCTTCCCGAGGTGGTGAAAGGTGCCCTGTTCGCTCGATACTCGCGATCGCCGAAGTCCGTGCGCAGGCTGTTCCTCGACGAGTTCTACAACGAAGAGCAGTCCGGGCTGGACGAGATCGGAGCTGGCGGCGTGGGCGGCGCTTCTGTCGAGATCGGCCGAGCCGAGGCCCTGTATGACCGGGTGTTCAACCAATACGGCGACGACTCTGTGGCTCAGCTCGGTGGCGCCCACCTCGCTTGTGAACAGGCATCGAACGTGCTCACGAAGATTCTCGAATGGGGCCGCCTCGCCGCCTACCTGGAACAGTCGACCCGGTACATTTTCTACGACCAGAAACTCGGCGACCGCTACCGCTACCACCTGCCCCCAGAGCTCTCCAGATCCGAGCTCGGCGTGGAATACCGAGAGACGATGGACTGGCTCTTCGACACGTACTCGAGCCTCGTCGACAAGATGGTCCCGTACTACGAGACGCTCTTCCCTAAACAGAAGGACGACTCGAACTTTGTATGGCGGTCCACCATCCGCGCCAAGGCGTGCGACGACCTGCGTGGACTACTCCCGGCATCGACAACGTCGAACGTTGGGATCTTCGGATCGGGCCAGGCCTTCGAGATGCTCCTTCTCCGAATGCGCGCCCATCCGCTTGCCGAGGCGCGTGAGTACTCCGACCTCATGCTCGAGGAGCTGCGAAAGGTCATCCCCGCCTTCATGAAGCGGGTCGACGTCCCCGACCGCGGAGGTGCCTGGAGCCAGTACCTCGCCGACGTGGCGATCGACATGGAACAGCGAGCCTCCCAGATCACGGTTGCACCGGCCCAACGCTCCGAGGTGACGCTCGTGGAGTGGGATCCCGAAGCCGAACTGAAGATCGCGGCGTCTTCTCTCTACTCCATGACCGACCTGCCGGACGATCAGCTCATGCAGATCGCTCGCCGCATGTCCGAGGGTGAACGAGCGGAGCTCATCAACGCCTACATCGGAAAACGGTCGAATCGCCGGCACAAGCCGGGGCGGGCCATGGAGCGAACGTTCTATCGGTTCGACGTGCTCTGCGACTACGGCATTTTCCGGGATCTACAACGACATCGGATGCTCACGATGGAGTGGCAACGACTTACACCCACCCACGGCTACATCACGCCGGAGTCGGTGGTCGACATCGAGGCTGGGTCTCTGTGGCGCGAGGCGATGGAGAGGACGGCGGATCTGCACAGCAAGGTCTCTGCTGTGGCGGGACCCGATGCGGCTCAGTACGTCGTGCCGTTTGCATACCGGATCCGCTTCTACATGCAGATGAACGTCCGAGAGGCCTTCCACCTCATCGAGCTGCGCACCCAGCAGGGCGGCCATCCGGACTACCGCCGGGTCTGCCAGGACATGCATCGCTTGATCCGCGACCAGGCCGGCCACCATCTCATCGCCGATGCAATGAGCTACGCCGATCACCAGGACTACGACCTGGCCAGGCTGGAATCTGAGCGCAAAGCCGCCGCGAAGAGAGCGGCCTTGGGGGTCGAGGATCCGAGTTGACAGTTGTTCGTCGTTAGCTGACGACTAACGACCTGTCTTCAGGGGAATTCGTAGGACCAACGCTTCCTCCGTTACCTCCCACTTCGCGCTTCCCACCAGCGAGTAGTCCATGAAGTCCTGTTCGGCCGACTCGACGAAGCGTTTCCTCGCCTCACCCTCCAATGGTGGGATTCCACGCTCTTTGACGGCTGCGGCTCGATCGCGGAAGCGCTCGAGGAAGGCATCGATATCGAGTTTGGCCATTGCCTGACTCCGTTGCTCGGCT
>JAUVPA010000170.1 GCA_030598905.1 Acidimicrobiia bacterium | reverse complement strand
CGATCGAGGGAATACACCTCGTTGAGCTGGCGACGAACCACGGGTCTGGCGCGGCCCGCAGAATCGGAACCGAGGTTGCCCGTGGCGAGGTCGTCGTGTGGACCGACGCCGACATGTCGTATCCGAATGATCAGATTCCCGCCCTCGTGAAGGAACTCGATGGCTTCGACCAAGTCGTCGGTGCGCGCACCTCCGAGGAGGGCACGCGAAAGCTGCTGCGTGTTCCTGCCAAATGGGCGATTCGCCGGCTTGCCGAGTATCTCTCTCAGACCAAGATCCCCGATCTGAACTCTGGGATGCGTGCGTTCCGACGGCCTGTTGCCGAGCAGTTCCTCCACCTTCTCCCCACCGGGTTCTCACACGTGACGACCCTCACGATGGCCTTTCTCGCCAACGGCTACTCGGTCAAATATGTGCCGATCGAGTACTCAGCGAGGGCGGGAACTTCGAAATTCCATTGGTACCGCGACACTCGCCGCTACCTGCTCCAGGTCGTGCGAATGATCTTGATGTGGGATCCGCTGCGGATCCTCGGTCCGGTCGCTGCAGTCCTGCTCCTGTTCGCAGTTGGCAAGCTCGTCTACGACGTCTTCGACAAGGACTTCCGCATTGCCTCCAATACCTTGCTGATCTTCGGTGCCGGATTCGGGGTGTTGCTCATCGGGTTGCTCGCCGATCTCATCGTTCAAGTCACCAAACCGCGCCACGTGGTGGACTCTGCCGCGATAACGGTTCGAGACACATCCCCACGAGACCAGTGAACGACGCGACTACGGGCGTCCCATCGCCCCGTGGCGACATTGCACGTCGTCAGCTGATCCTCGGAAGGGTCGGAGCGCTCGTCGCAATTGTCGGAGCGGTGTTTCTCATCGTCGCCGTCGCCGTCAATTGGGACACGGTCGTCACGACTCTGCGCGACGGCAATCTGGTGTTGCTGTTTCTCAGCGCCGTGCCGCTCCTCTTGATCCAGGTCTCGACGCTCGCCGTCGGCAAGGGCGTGTTGGCGGCGCACGGAGAGAAGTCACTCGCCGCCCGGGATCTCTACCGAATCCTTTTCGCTGCGAACCTCGCCAAGTACGTGCCCGGTGGGGTTTGGCAGGTTGGTTCTCAATACCAGCTCACACGCTCCGCAGGCGTCGGCGCCCGGGGCTCGATCCTCCTCTGGGTGGAGATGGCGCGAGCGACCGTCGCAGCAATGCTTGTGGTCTCCGGTCTGGCGTTTCTCTGGAGCGGGTCCGGTCAGCTACCTGCATGGGTGGGGATGATCGGAGTTGTCTCTGGTGTTGTCGCTGCGCTACCGGTCACCGGCCGGTGGGGCCTGCGCATGGTGAAACTGCGCAGTGCCGACGAACCACTGCATCCCGTTCCGTGGCTCCTGACGCTCGCGGCGGCCACGGTTACTGCCGTCCTCGTCGCTGTCCATGGTTATCTTCTCATGGAAGCGCTGCACCCTGACAGCGGTATCGATTTCGTCGCCGCCGTTGCGGCTTTTCCCGGTGCCTGGGTCACGGGATTTCTCGTCTTCTTCGTACCGGGAGGGCTGGGTGTACGAGAGGGTGCACTGATCGTCCTCCTCTCGCCCTGGCTGGATGGGCCTGCTGCGCTGGGCGTTGCCGCGGCGTCGCGGGTCGTGTTCATCGGCGTCGATGCCTTGGGAGGTTTCGTCGCGGGAAGCCTGGCCGCCGGCCGCAACCGGGCCGGGAACACATAGTGGCGGTGCCGCCGCTTACGCCGAGTGCCTCACTGCGATGGCCGCTGATCGAGAGCTTCCTCAAGCGCGTGCCAAAGGCGCGTTCGATTGTCGAAGTCGGCGCAGGACAAGGCGCTGCCGCGGTACGTCTCGCCGATCGCTACGCCTACCAGGGATACGAACCCGACGTCGACTCGTGCGCCGTCGCACGCTCTCGGCTTTCGGAGTTGGGCGCCGGCACCATGGTCAGCGCCACCCTCCCCTCCGAGGCAGACCCGGCCGACATCCTCGTGGCCTTCGAGGTGCTCGAGCACATCGATGACGACGGCGCTGCGCTAGCCGAGTGGCATCGGTGGGTGAACCCAGGTGGGGCTGTGATTCTCAGTGTTCCTGCTCATCAGTCGAGATTCGGGCCCGCCGATGAGGCCGTCGGCCACTTCAGGCGTTATGAGCGGTCCGATCTCACAGTTCGTCTTGTCGAAGCGGGGTTCACCGGTCCCCTCATTCATGTCTACGGGTTCCCTCTCGGTTACCTGCTCGAGCGCGTCCGAAACCGGGCGGCCTCGTCTGCTGCGGACACCAGCTCTTTCGCGGAGCGCACGGCGTCGAGCGGCCGCTGGCGCCAGCCCGGAGGGCGATGGAGCGGTGCCATCCGACTCGGCACGGTCCCGTTCGCCGCAGTACAGAGACCGCTCCTGGCGACAGACCTGGGTACGGGCTTCGTCGCCTTTGCCACGAAGCCCTCATGAAGATCCTCTTCTTTGGCACATACGATGCGGGGCTCCATCCCCGGGTCGCAGTGTTGCGTGACGGCCTCGCCTCACATGCCGAACGGGTGGATGAATGCAACGTGCCTCTCGGCGCCTCCACGTCGGACAAAGTCGGTGCAGTCGGCGGTGTTGTGGGCCTCGCGTCTCTCGCGTTGAGGGTCCTCGGGGGTTGGGTTCGTCTGATCGCTCGGTCCTTTCGCCACCGGCGTCCAGAGGTTGTTGTTGTCGGGTACATGGGGCACTTCGACGTCTTGTTGGCGCGGGTTCGTTATCCAAGGAGCACCGTCGTCCTCGATCACCTCGTATTCGCCCGCGACACGCTCGAGGACCGCAACATCGGGTCGGGCGTGGCGCGTGCCCTGGCCGGATGGCTCGATCTGGCGGCGATCGCCGTTGCGGACATTGTGGTCGTCGACACCGAGGAACACGGTGAGCAGGTGTCGGATGCAGCTCGCGCCAAGACCGTTGTTGTTCCGGTCGGTGTGACGGACACCTGGTTTCATGAGCCCACGGACCGCTCAGGGCCGATGTCGGTCATCTTCTTCGGCCTGTACACACCCCTCCAGGGCGCGACCGTGATCGGGGAGGCCATCACCCGGCTTCGCGGCGAGCCGATCCGATTCACGATGGTCGGAACGGGACAGGACTATTCCGCGGTTCGCGATGTCGTCGGCGATCGTCCCGAGGTCACGTGGATCGATTGGGTAGATGGCGAAGACCTTCCTGGTCTCGTGGCAGCTCACAGTGTGTGTCTCGGAGTGTTCGGCGCGACGCCGAAGGCGCGGCGGATCGCTCCGACGAAGGCGTATCAGGGGATGGCTGCCGGATGCCTCGTTGTGACGTCGGACACGGTGCCCCAACGCCGAATGTTCGGCGAGACGGTGGTCTACGTTCCGGCCGGTGATGCGCAAGGTTTGGAAAAGGCGCTGCGCGACGCACAGGCGCGGGACCTGTCGTTCGAGCGCGAGGCTTCCTATGAGTGGGCCCGACGCCACTTTGTTCCCGACGCGGTTGTGGGTGGGCTCGTCGAGCACCTCGCCATGACTCATAGGAGCGGACGGCGCCGTTGAGTCTCGTCGCTACAAGGTCGCGGTAGGCTCCCAGCCCAATGGGACGGCGATTCTTGCGTTCTGTGGTCGCGAGCGACCTGGTCGCTCTCGTCGTGGCGATGCTCGTCGCCTCATGGTCTGTCTTCGGGACACCTCTACTTTGGGCTGTCGACGTGCCGGGTGGTAGGTCGATCTGGCCCTTCGTGGCGCTGACGTTCGGGAGCGCTATCGCGGCGTCCTATATCGCGGTCAGAAGTTGGGCGAAGTCTGCTCCGCGACCCAACTACGGCCGCGCTCTCGGCATCGTCGGCTTCACCACTGCTGTGACGGCTGTGGGGCTCGTGCTCACTCGCGCCTACTGGTCCCGCGGCTACTTCTTCCTCACAATGTCGACCTGGCTGGCTCTGGCACTCGGTCACCGTTTCGTACGTCGCCAGCGTCCCTGGGCGGAGCCGATGGTGGTCATCACGGCGGAGAAGCAACTGGCAGACGATCTCCGGGCCGCCCCCCATGCT